>CAJXHA010000046.1 GCA_913053615.1 uncultured Bacteriovoracaceae bacterium
AAAGAAGAAGGCCTATTATACGAGTTTACAATAAAAGAAGGCATTCAATTTCATAAGCATGAAGCTTTTGGTGACAAGCCACGCTTTTTAAAGGCTGATGATTTTATAAATCAAGTTAAGCGAATAGCTTATGATAAAAAGTCTAACGCGTTTTGGATTTTTAAAAACGTTGTTGGAATTGATAAGTTTAAAGATACTGTTAATTCAATTGATGACATGTTTAAAACTGATATTGAGGGTGTAAAAAAACTAAGTGATTTAAAATTTCAGATTAGACTAACAAAACCTCAGCCGCAATTTATTTATGCTTTTGCAATGTCCTTCACGGCCCCCTCACCAGAAGAGATCATTCGTTTTTATAAAAATGATCTTTCTGTTAATCCTGTTGGGACTGGACCATTCTACTTTGAAAAATGGGATAGAAATCTTTCGATTGAATTAAAGAAATTCGCAAATTATCGTGATGACTATTATCCTAAAAAAGGTGATCGTTACTCTTATGAAAGAAATCTTTTACAAAGTAAGGGCGAAAAAATCCCATTTATCGATGGTATAAAGTTTCATATCCTCAAAGAAGCACAAACCCGTTGGCTCAACTTTCTAAAGCAAAAAGTTGATTTTGTTATCTTAACTAAAGATCACTTCACAGTTGCACTCGATAGTAATGGGAGGTTAAAAGATGATTATACAGAGAAAGGTATCGAACTTCAGATATCGCCGACCTTAACTTATTGGTGGCTAGCTTTTAACATGGAAGATGAAATAGTGGGTAAGAATAAACTACTAAGAGAAGCCATTGCTCATGCTGTAAATATTCCAAAGTTTATTGAGATATTCACAAATAATATTGGTCAAAAAGCAAATTCAATATATCCCCCAGGTATACCTGGTTATAGCCCTTCAGCTCGATTGCCTTATGAATATAATGTAGAAAAGGCCAAGGAATTACTTGCGAAAGCCGGTTATCCAAATGGAGAAGGCTTACCAACATTAAATTATGATATACGTGGAGTAAGCAATGTCTCAAGGCAAGGTGGAGAATTCATACAAAGAGAACTTGAGAAGATTGGAATAAAAGTTAATGTTGTTGTTAATACTTTTGCTGGATTCTTACAAAAAGCAAAGAATAAGAAATTACAATTTTGGCAAGGTGGTTGGTCCATGGATTACCCTGATGCTGAAAATATAATTCAACTATTAACCAAGGCCTCGCTGCCACCTGGTCCCAATTCTGCAAATTATGTAAACCCTGTGGTTGAGAAGGCTTATCAAGATTTACTTAAACTCAAGCCGAATCAGGATCAAAGTAAATACCTTTCTCTAGTAGAAGAGCAAGTTAATCAGGAACTACCGTGGGTTATGATGTTTTATTCAAGAAATTACGTACTACAGTTTAATAATATCAAAAACTTCAGACACTCAGATCTTATTTACAATAATTACAAGTATATTAAGATTCAATAATACTTGAGGGGAAAATTCTTCCCCTCTCTTCTCTCCTCCCAGCTCTATTTAATTCAAGTCCTATATATCCGATAAATACAATAGATATCTAAAAGGAGTAAGAGATGTCCTGCCAAAAATTTATATTCCTTTTACTAGTTCTATCTAGTTTTATGGTTCAAGCCAGAGATCACTTGATCTACTCGATTGAACAGGAAGTCCCAATGGGTTATGACAATGAAGAACTTAAAAAGAACTACTTTGTTAATATAGGTAGTAATCAAGGTGTTGAAAAAGGCACAAGACTTGATGTCTATCGAATAATTTCTAAGTTGAATCCTTACGATAATCAAAAACGAATTAATCATAAAGTTAAAGTTGGTGAAATGCGTGTTCTCTATGCAACTGATGAAGCTTCAATTGGAGCAATGAGTAAGTATTACGATGATGATAATACGCCACTATTTGAACTTGAAGACTTTATGATTGGTGACCATGTAGGTATTAGCGTAACAGATTAAGTTTTTTTATATAAATAGCATCTGCATATAAAGTTTTATTTTCGTACTTCTTAACCATTAGAAGCATAAGGTATTCTTCATACACCATAAATTCAGAAGAATTTATAATAATTGAATTCACTACTTTTCCTAAGTAAACGCCCCTAAAGTGGAACTCAGCTGTATTCTTATTTAACTTAATGCATAATGATATGAGGTAAACTTTCTTATTCACACTCTTAATAATGCAAAGTGGAGAAAAAAGTTATCTTTTGCTATGTGACCGAATTATTTATAAAATAATTAGCCTAGGAGATAATTTTTCCAATGAGTACTCAATTAAATCTTAAAAAGAAAACAATTGGTGATTTACTTTTATACCGCCATGAAAAATCTAAACACGACAAGGCCATTGGCTGGATAGAAGACGATTCATTAAAATTTGTAAACTATGATCAATATAAGTTCTATATAGAATCACTTGCACTTGCATTTAAAAAACAAGGTATTAAGAGACAAGATAAAGTTTGTATTTTGGCTTCAACTTGTAAAGAGTGGAACTTCTTTGATATGGCACTTCTTTCTATGGGTGTGGCAGTAGTTCCCATTTATCACACATACACCGCAAGTGAAGCCGCATTTATAATGAACCATTCAGAGGCACAAACCATTATCGTAGACTCTGCTGAACAAATGAAAAAGGTTCTTGAGGTAATTCAAGATTGTAAAAACTTAAAACATATTATTTCAATTGAAACATTAGATTTAAAACTTATAGAATCTGTCCCAAAAAGTATTCATTACTTTGATTACTTAGACTTTTTTAATTCCGGTAAAGAAGAGGTTGCTCAAAACCCAGATCTCTTCGAAAGACTTATTGAAGAAACTCCTGAGAATGACATTGCATCTATCATATATACTTCTGGAACGACAGGAGATCCAAAAGGTGCTGTGATTAAGCAAGTGGCACTTACTCAAATGTTATTAAATGTTCGTAAATTTACAAATAATGCTTTTCGAGCTGAAGATAGAACTCTAACCTTCTTACCTCTTTCCCATGTATTTGGGCGATGTGATTCACTACTACCTTTAATTTTTGGGTGGCAATGTGTTTATGCGAGATCAATAGACACTTTGATTGAAGATATGAAACTCGTTAAGCCAACGGCAATGCTTGCTGTCCCAAGAATTTTTGAAAAAATATATTCTAAAATAAATAAACAAATAAACGATGGTTTAAAAATTAAGCAAGAACTATTCAACTTTGCAATTGATGCAGCTAAAGAATACTACGAATGTTTAGATAATGATCGCACACCTTCAACCAGCCAATTATTAAAATATCAATTGAGCTATAAATTAATTTTCTCAAAAATATATGAAACTTTTGGGGGGCAAATTCGCTACTTTATTTCAGGAGGGGCACCCCTATCACCTAAAATAATAAACTTTTTGCGTTATTGTAAATTAACTATTCTTGAAGGTTACGGCCTTACAGAAACAATCGCCCCATGTACCCTCAATCCATTTGTAAGACAAAATGCAGGAACTGTTGGGATGCCAATAGGTGATGTTAAAATTAGTTTTGCAAGTGACAAAGAAATTCTAGTTAAATCAGAGGCCTTATTTAGTGGCTATTATAAAAATGAAGAAGAAACGAAAAGAGTTTTTACTGAAGATGGCTGGTTTAGAACTGGTGATGTCGGTGAATTTACTGAAGATGGATACTTAAAGATTACTGACCGAAAGAAAGATTTAATTATTACCTCTGGTGGAAAAAATATAGCACCTCAGAAGCTTGAGAATCAAATAAAGCTTTCTCCTTATGTTGCCCAGTGTACAGTCATTGGAGATCAAAAAAAGTATTTAACCGCCTTTATAGGAATTGATAAAGAGTCATTTAATAATGTTATTGAAAAGAATAACCTCGATCCGGATTTATCAGTAAAAGATTTGAGTCAGCTTGATTTAGTTAAAGACCTTATTCAAGAGCATATTGATAAAATCAACGCAGGGCTAGCTAGCTTTGAAACAATAAAGAAGTTCACCATATTACCTATTGAGCTAAGTATCGATAATTACATGACCCCTTCTTTAAAGGTAAAAAAGAAGCTCTTATTAGAAGACTACAAAGATTTAATAGACGCGATGTATAATTGACATATTATTGATAAATTTCTATAAGTTATGTCTTAATCAAAAATTACGGAGAATACCATGGCAAGAGTAACAATCGAAGATTGTTTAGAAAAAGTTGAAAATAGATACGAACTAGTTCACTTAACAGCTAAAAGGGTAAAGCAACTTAGAGAAGGTGCTGATAATTTAGTAAAAAGTAAGAATAAAGAAATCGTAACTGCTTTAAGAGAGATTGCTGCTGATAAAGTTATCCACGCTCCACTTGAAGAATACGATTCAGAAGAATTTTAATTTTATTTTAAATTTTCAAATAAAAAAAAGCCTCCAAATTGGAGGCTTTTTTTATACTCTTAATGCTATTTTTAAAACTTCATTAAAGTGTTCTACAGGATAGAACTTTAATCCTTTGCG
The DNA here is from genome assembly GCA_913053615.1 of uncultured Bacteriovoracaceae bacterium. GTDB lineage: Bacteria > Bdellovibrionota > Bacteriovoracia > Bacteriovoracales > Bacteriovoracaceae > UBA845. The sequence goes on from CAJXHA010000046.1 coordinate 4,494, forward strand.
GTGACGATCAGGAACTTCAGATAGATCTTTTTCATTTTGCTTTGGTAAAATTATTTCTTTAATTCCAGCTCTTTTTGCAGCTAAAACTTTTTCTTTAATTCCACCAACTGGAAGAACTTTACCCGTTAAGCTCAACTCTCCAGTCATAGCAACTTGACCACGAACCTTTTTATTTTTTGCTAAACTATATAAAGCTAATGCCATTGTAATACCTGCACTTGGCCCATCTTTTGGAGTAGCTCCAGCTGGTAAGTGAAGATGTACTTCATGATTAGCTAGGAAGTCTAAAGACTCTTTCACTTCCTCTGCAGTTTTATCACTGCTCGTTTTAGTTTTTCTTCTAACTGTTTTTCCTTTAGCTTCTTTCAACTCTCTTTGTAATAAACTTTTTACATAGCTGTATGCAAGATTAGCTGACTCACCCATGACATCGCCAAGTTGACCAGTTAACTTATAACCTTTTCCTTCTAGAGTTAAAGTTTCTACAAATAAAATTTCTCCACCATATGCTGTCCATGCAAGTCCTGTTACAACACCTGGGTTTAGGGGTTTTTGAGCCACTTCACTTTGAAAACGCTTAGGCCCTAAGATATCCTCTAGAGCTTTAGGAGTTGGTGAAAACTTTTTCGCTTTCTTACCTTTAGAAGATACTTTTTCAAAAGCAGCATGACGACAAAGTTTAGCTATAAACTGTTCCATTCTTCTCACACCTGGTTCACGAGAGTAATCATGAATTAGTGATTTTAAAGTAGTCTTAGTAAGAGTGAAGTCTTTTGTTGTTAAACCATGTTTTTTTAATTGCTTAGGAATTACCCACTTAGTAGCAATACTAAGTTTCTCTTCCATAGTATAACCACTTAATTCAATGAGCTCCATTCTATCTAATAAGGCCTCAGGAATTTCACCAACGTAGTTTGCCGTCGCGATAAATAAAACTTTTGATAAATCAAAAGGAACATCTAAATAATTATCAATAAATGTTCTATTTTGTTCTGGATCTAAAACTTCTAAGAGAGCACTGGCAGGATCGCCCTGAAAGCTTCTTCCTAACTTATCAATCTCATCCAGCATAATAACAGGGTTATTTACTTCTACTCTTTTTAGAGCTTGAATTAATTTACCTGGCATAGCACCAACATAAGTTCTTCTATGACCTTTAATCTCGGCCTCATCCCTCATTCCACCAAGACTAAAGCGATAAAACTTTCTTCCAAGGGCATCAGCAATACTATGCCCAAGTGAAGTTTTACCAACACCAGGAGGTCCTGCTAAACAAAGAATTGTTCCATCATACTCCGGCTTCAAAGCTCTTACAGCTAAGAACTCTAAAATTCTTTGCTTAGCTTTTTCAAGACCGTAGTGGTCTTTTTCTAAAACCTTTTTTGCTGAAACTATATCTGTATTATCTTTAGATGAATCATTCCAAGGTAGTTGTGTCATCCAATTAAGATAAGTTCTTGTTACGTTATACTCTGGAGAAGAATCTGGAATTGACTCTAAACGATCAAGTTCCTCTAATGCTGCTTTTTCTGCATCCTCAGGCATTTTACACTCTTCAATCAATTCTCTAAACTTACTTAGATCCTTTGATTTTTCATCTTCATCCATGCCTAGTTCAGAACGTATTACTTTAAGTTGTTCACGAAGAAAATATTCTCTTTGATACTTATTAACTTTATCATTAACTTCATCTGTAATTTTCTTCTGAATATCAGCTACATCTTTTTCTCTTTTTAAATAAACTAAGAGTTTTGCAAATCTCTTTTTAACTACAAGTGTTTCTAAAAAGTCTTGAGCTTCAGGAACATCTAGTGAAAGTGCAAATGCAACTAGATCTGCAAGTGATCCTGGACTTGGAGAATTAAGCATTGCTAATTTCATCTCCTCATTAAAGTAAGGATTTATTTCACTTAGTTTTTTTACTTGGTTAATGACTGAACGAGTATAAGCATCTAGCTCTTCATCAGCCTCATGTATGTCATCAAATATCTCAGACTTTACAATTAATAATGGTGATTCTTGAACAAAGGTTTCAATGCGGTATCTTTTTAAACCATGAACAAGTAAGTTCACCGAACCGTCTGGTAATTTAAGTTTTTTAACAACCTTACAAATAACACCTACCTTATAAATATCTTTTGGAGTAAGGTCACGCAGGTCGGGATCATAGGCCTCCATTTCATAGTCACTTACATCACTAATCTCTGGATCATCTTCGTCATCAATAAAGCTTTGAACTTCTTTAAACTTCACTAAGTTCAAAGACACATATCCAGTTTTTTGAACTTGCTGATCAAGTTCTGGAGTATACTTATCCTCCCCAAGAATAATTGGAGCAATCATTCCTGGAAAGATAGGACTATTCACTATTGGAATAACTACAACTTCAGTTGGTAGTTCTTGAATTTGTTCTACCTCTGAATTTAACTTTATATTTGCTTCACTATTTTTTGCATTCATTTTTCAAACTCACTTTTTAATATCTATAACAATTCTTCCTGGATTGCTTAGATAAAAAATATCAACACTAACTTTTGATTTAAATGTGATCTCTGCAGAGAGACCATCACTATCAATATTATAAAAATTAATTCCTTTTACATACTTAACACCACTAACTGGCTCAATTGCTTTTTCTAAAACAGTATTAAAAAAATCAATATAGATTTTATTATCTTCAGAAATGTACCCATAAACTTTTGGAGGATTTTGAGAAGCAAAATCAAATACAACTCTTTCATACCCACGAGCAGAAACATATGAGTTTCTCACTCCTTGAAGCATTTGATTACTTGCTTTTAAATCAGAATGAAAAACACCCTTATCAAAAAAGATTGAACGTTTACGATCTGAGATTTTCCAGATTCTTTCTTTTAAAAGGTTTTGTGCACTGATTGAATTAGCTGACAAAATTACTAAGATTAAGAAAACAAACTTCATACCTATCCTTGGTCAATTTTCTAATATCTTATAAAAAAAGGACTATTTAGACAAAAAAATCATTTAGTTTTTCTCTGATAAAACCCAACATAAGAACTAGGCAAAGTCCCACAAATAAAGAAAATGGGCCATTAGATCCATCATCATGACTATCAAAGTCAACTGTCCCACAGGCAAAGCCTTGTTGCTCAGGGTTTTCAAGCTGAGTACTCGCTAAAGTTCTATAAGCCTTAGAGGTGGTACCAACATCTCCTTCGAGGCATGCTGCATTATCTTCGTATGGGTAATCATGAAATACCTGTACTATAGAGTTATCTACATACGGATCATAAATTTCAAATTCAAGATAATAAATATTATTTGCATTACTTAGTACCTCACTATTTCCAAAAATCTCACTCTTATCAGTTGAGCTAAAGGTAAATGGGGTTACTTTTAATTTAAATACATTGTCTGCAGTTGTAGTTGATAGCGGAATAACGACATATTGTTCTGTATTATACTTTCCAATTGAATCCAAGCTTGGACTCACAGTTGTAAAAGAACCAGCACTTTCTTGTTTATAACCAAGATTAATTCCCATAGCACTACCAAGTTGAGTAGTATATGAACGTAATCTTAATTGAACTCCATTACCAGCAACATCATAATTAGAAAGGTCTAAATTTAATAGGTCTGGAGTACTAGATGAGCCAAGAGCTACTTGGCTTGCTGAAAAATAACCCGTAAATCCACCATGATTCTTTCTACTCTCAGAATAATCGAATGCTGTAAATTCATCTTCTAAATCCGAAGAAAACTTAGTTCTTAGGTACTCTGGATCTACTGGTGTTGAACACCTTACAGTTAAATCCCCTAAGTAATTTACTCTTGAACCAGTAATATATGGATCTGCTGAAATTCTTTGTGCCACTCCAGTATCTCTTTTATCACAGGTCGAAAAAAAGGCCGGTTGAAAACTTTTTCCATTACAAAAATTTGAACGCACATTTCTAAAGTACTCTGAAATATTACTACCAGATTTCATTGGACTTACGAAAATTTTAAGACCTTCAGTCCTATTAACTTTAAAATCAAAGTTACCGTCCTCATCTGTAAATTGAGCACTATATACTTTTCCTTCAAGCATTAACTGAACATGTGCACCAAATACAGGAACACCATCCTCCCCTACGACACGACCACTTAACGAGCTATAATAATCCGAATTCGTACCATATAAGTCTTCAAGCCCTGTTATATCATCATGTTCAATTGTATACTGACCTTTAAAAACATTATAAACCATGGTTGAACCAACAACTTCAGAGTGATTCATTCCAAGAAAATGGCCAACCTCATGAGAAATAACATCACCAAGATATGGATTATTATTCGTTGAATTTGATGCATTAAGTGTAAAGCTACTAAAAAAGCCCGTATCATTTATAAGAATATCTGCATTAAATATATTACCACTAACTTCATCATAGTTAATTGCCGTGACAGCAAGAACACCAGTTCCAAACATTGATGAGTCACTAGAAAAATACATTCTATTTTGAGCGTTATTTAATTGAGAGATACTTCCACTAGAGCTAGTGATGCCAATTGAGTCAATATCAGTCCACTGTGAAATGGAGTCTTCAAATATTGCTTGTACACTTGATTCATTAAGACCTTGATTATTACTCGCATTCATTACTAATGGGACAGTATTTGTTCTAATGTTCCACTTTAATTTAGCCCCACTAGCAGTTCTTGTAAAAACATAGGCCCATGTTGCTTGTGTTAATATGAGAAATAAAAGAGTTATTTTCATTGCTCTGATTTTCTCCTAACTAATGAGTAACCAACACTTATTAAACCTAGAACAATCACTAGCCAATAATCTGCAATTTCATTTTTTTCTTTTTTCTCAATAGAAGCAATTTTTCTTTCAACACGTTTAGGTGACCTAATCATAGTGGTCTTTTCTATATTCCTCTCGTATTTATTTTTAAACCTTTCAGAGAACTTCTTACTTTTTATACTTTGAGTAAGTTTTACAAATGCATCTAAATCCATTTGTCCTACTTCAGGTAAGTTTGGAAAAATTTGATTCACCATAATTTGTGTTTTTCCAAGATTTTTAATTGAGAATTTTCCAAGACCAAGGTTATTTACAAATGATTGGTTATTTATATTCCTTGTAAATAAAACAACTTTTTCACCATTCTCAAATTGAGGTGCACCAAAAACTTTAAAAACTCTTCCATTTAACTTTCCACCAGGAAAGCTAATTTCAATATGATCGTTTTCTACCTTGGCTCCAATCCATTTTTCTGCTTTTATAAAAGCTCTTGAATAGATTTGACCATTTTCTTTTTGGTACGAACTTATATTAAGAATCTCTCCAACAACAACACCGTCTGAATCTTCAATTTGTTTTTTGATAGTTAAAGGTACAAAGGTTGTCGCAAATACTAAAGTATTTGAAATTACGGTAAGACATAATAAAAGCAGCAACTTAGCCATGATTCACTCCATTCTCTAGTGAATTAATCGGCTAAATCTTTCTAATTCTTGAGCTTTTTACTTTAATTAAATTTTAAAATATTCTGGGCTATTCTTTCAAAAAAGGGATCTTGATCTAGTACGATAATAGTATTCCCCTTAGAGCTAAGTTCCTGTAATAAGGAGCCTACACTATAAAGCTCAAACTCACTAAGACCAAAAGACAAATTTTCAAAGAAAAGAATTGAGTTACTTATATCTTTTTGAATTTTAGATAATAGATAAAGTCTTTGTCTCTCACCACCAGAAAGTGACATTACTTCACGGTCTAGTGATAAGTAATCTAGTTTCAACAATTTTAGGAAGTCATAAATACGTGCAAACTTAGGAGTGAGTTTTATATGATCTAATATCTCATGAACTGGTTTTGAATAAGCTTCATGAACTGTAAACTTCCCATCACTTAAGCTGGCATAGATTGGTTTAAGCTTGAGCCCCTTACAATCTTCACACTCCAAAGTAATATCTTCAAGGAACTGCATTTCTACAGAAAGAAACCCCTTCCCCTCACACTTTGGACACTGGCCCAATTGAGAGTTAGAAGAAAGGTGTCCATCCTTTAAAGACATTGATTGAGCGATTGGAGTTTTTAAAAAGTGTTTTCTAACGATACTGAAGAGCTCAGTCATTGTACCAAATGTTGAACGTGAGGAATAACGATTTAAATTTGCATCTATGATGATGACTTCTTCAAAGTCAGCTGCGATGTCTATCTTCTCAGCATTTCCTCTAGTGATGTTCAGGTAATCTCCGTAAACATCATAGTGTAATTTGTTGGCCAGGACATTTATTAAACTAGCTGACTTTCCTGAGCCACTCTTACCTGTTACCCAAGATATTTCACCTATTGGAAGTTTAAAATCTTTAAAAGTTTTCCCGTAAACTTCTGGCTTTTTTACTGTTATGTATTTTCTATTTTTACTAGGAGTTGGAGCTTTTAGCTTCGTTTTGTTTTCAACAACCGGCTTATATTTTTTAAACGAACCACTATAAAGTATTTCACCACCATACTTCCCTGCTCCAGGACCGACCCAAACAAAGTGATCAGAATTTTTATGGAAAAACTTTGAGTGATCAATAATTAGAATTGTATTCCCTTGTGCAATTAAGTCTTTAAAGCCATCTAATAGCTTTTGTTTTTCTTCATCGTTAAGTCCGAGACTTGGCTCATCAAAAACAAAAAGAGCTCCGGTTCCCTCATAAGAGAGATACTTTAATAATAATAATCTTTGATATTCACCTGCTGAAACAGTTTTTGCCTTTCTAAATAAATCTAGATGCCCAATCCCAATCCCAATTGCACAATCTAAAATTTTCTCTAGCTTTGCTATTGTTTTCTTAAAATCATCTCGTTTACTAGCAGTCTTTATGCTTTTTATAAAATCTCTTAGTCCAGAGATATCCTCTTTTAAAACTGAGAAATAATTTTCGGTCTTATTACTTATTTTATAATTTTCAACCAGGGTATTGAGTCGAGTTCCACGACAAACATCACAAGGAACTTCTTTTTGGATACCACGAATAAAGATTCTTACATTTGGTTTATATTTCTTTGATTCTAAATAACTAAAAATATATTCAAGGCCTACCCAGTTTTTATGTCCCTCATAAAGTACCTTCCAAAATTTCTTTGGTAAGTTTTTGATTGGCTTATCTGTGGCAACCTTTTGATCTTTTAAGGCCCAATATAGATCATCATAGTAGCCCTCAAATCTCTTATACTCTAAGATTTTAACACCAGCTTCTTCTACACTTAACTCTTCATCACAAAGCTTTTTTTCGTCATACTCAAGATTAGCTCCAAACCCATTACACTTACTACAAGCGCCGATTGCATTATAAGGTGTAAAGTAGGCTGGACTTAGCACCTCAGTCCCAACATGATCTCCCTTAGGACAACTTTTCTCCACATGATGATATAGTTTATGGATTTCTTCACTTTTTGACTCAGCAATATATACTTCTATTCCTTTAATTAAGTAATCATTTAACTGATCAGAGATCTTTTCAAGCTTATCTCGCTTGAATCTTGCGACTTCCCAATATGGATGGTCTTCGTTAAATGTTTCAATTCCATGTGAAAAACTTCGTGAGGGAAATGGTGTTTCTTTATAGTAGGTTAAAAAGTTATGCTTAGTTATAAATACATGAAATCTCTCACCCTCTTTATCGACTAAAAACTTTTCAAGAGAGTCTTGTACTGAACTATAGCTCAACTCTATATTATGCTTAGGACAATACTCATGTGAATGATTATAAAATAAGTTTTGCACAAGTTCAGTTACATGCATCACATCAGCAACAGTCGCTCTTGTACCTATGATTGGGTTGATCTGAGGAAGTCCAAAAACTGGTAGTACTGGAGTTATGGATTCAACGTCTACTGGTGCTGGTCTTTCTGAAAAGAACTTTAAGTATGTAGGAAAAGAGTTAAGAAACCTTCTCTTAGATTCAGTATAAAGAGTATGAAATGCCAGAGAGGTCTTGCCTGAACCACTAACACCAGCAAAGCAGGTTATTTTATTTAAAGGAATTTCCAAATCTACATTTTTTAGATTGTTAGTACTGGCACCTTTAATTTCTAAAGTTTCTTTTTGCATTTGATATATTTACAATAAAAAAAGCCCACCATAAAGGTGAGCTTTTCAACAAAAGATGTATTTTTAAAATAATTATCTTTTTGAGAATTGGAAAGATCTTCTTGCTCCACGCAATCCGTATTTCTTTCTTTCAACTTTTCTAGCGTCACGAGTAAGGAAACCAGCTTTCTTTAAAGTTCCACGATCAGTTGGATTTAAAGAAGCTAAAATTCTTGAAATTCCCAGTCTAATAGCACCAGCTTGACCAGTAGTTCCACCACCCTTAACATTGATATTTACATCATACTTATCAGAAACACCTAATAAATTAAAAGCTTGCTCAACAACGTATCTTGAAGTCGCTTTTGGAAAGTAATTATCAAGTGGTCTTTTATTAACTGTAATCTTTCCAGATCCATCTGCTAAATAAACTCTAGCAATTGAACTCTTTCTTCTTCCTACAGCATGTCCTAAATAAGATTTACCTTTAGCCATAATTATTCCCTTTCTTAACCTTTAATCTCATATTTTTCAGGTTTCTGAGCTTCATGTTCATGAGTCTCACCTGCGAAAACTCTTAATTTAGTAAGTTGCTTTCTTCCTAAAGAAGTTTTTGGCAACATACCCTTAACAGCTTCCATAACAATTTGCTCTGGCTTATTAGCAAGTAATTCACCAGCAGTTCTTGATTTTAATCCACCAATGAATCCAGAATATCTGTAGTAGTTTTTATCACTTAGTTTATTTCCAGTGAATTTAACTTTATCAGCATTAGTAATAACAACAAAGTCACCACATTCTTGGTTTGGAGTAAATGTTGGCTTATGCTTTCCTCTTAATAGAGTTGCAACTTCAGTAGCTAATCTACCAACAACTAAATCAGAAGCATCAACAACCCACCATTTACGGTCGATATTATCTTTTGTAGCAGTAAAAGATTTCTGTTTATACATAACACATTCCTTCTAAATAAAAATTTTCGCTAACGTATAGCGCCTTAACAGTAAAACTGTCAATAAATTAACTTACATGACAAACTGATTTTGATTCTTTTTAACGGGGATTAAAAGAATCCAATTGAAACATGCAGCCTGCCAGGGCTGTCAAATTTATCACCATCGTCATTCTTTCTCAAGAGTTTTATACCATAGTCAAAGTCTAGAGTACCAACTGGGGTTAAGTACTTAAATGTGAATCCAACACTACTTTTAAGATCCGATGTGTCATAATCTCCGACAAATACTCGTCCGGCATCATAGAATACACCAAACATACTGGAATCATTGATAAAAAATCGAGGCTCAACCTTTAATACGGCCATATATGCTCTATTATCTACTCTGGCCTCACTTATATCCTCGCCAGTCTTGATCATATTAATCTCATTATCTTCATAACCTCTAACTATATCTACACCATTTAAGCGAAATACTTTAATGTTTGGAATGAACCCCTCGGTTTCAATGCTGCCATCTTCAAGGGTTCTTTTGTCTCTAGCCATGTTTTGCTGCAGTCCAGCAGCGACAGATACCGCAAGTACCCCATTTGTAATTGGCATGTAAAATCTATTTCTTGAAACCAGCTTAAAGTAATTAATAATCAACTCATCATTACTCTGTGAAAAGAAACTTGGATTAGCCGCTTCATAAGATAGGTTAAACCACGCACCCTTAGTTGGGTTAATTCTATTATCTCTAAAATCTAAAGTGATAGCAGGAGTTAATGAACCAATCTGAAATGTCCCCTCATCAATTTCTTGGGTGGCCTCAAATTGTTCAATTGTTTCAAACTGATATCTAATGGAAGAAGAGAACCACTTTGTAAAAGCATAAGAGAATGTAAAATTTACCCTTGAAATATCTGCATCAAAAGAAAAGAACCTCTGACGAGATCTCGACAAAGAGGTTGAAAAGCGAACATCAGAATCAAATAAATAATTCTCTGAGTAATTAGCAATAAGATTATATTCAATCAGTGAGTTTGAGTTCTCTCTTCTCTGATCATCTAATGAGTTTAAATTAAATCTTTGGTTTACTTGTCCCTTAAACGAAAGTCTTTTATTTAGACCATCAATATTATTATAAGAAACATCTGTTGATACTTTAAAACCAATATCTGTTCTTACCCCTGGGGCAACTTCAATTAATCCAAAGTTTTTCTCACGAACAATGATTAGAATATCTGCATAATTATTAATATTTTGTACAGGCTTTATAACAACATTACTAAATAAACCCAAACCAAGTAGATTTGTTTGAGACTCTTGGATCTTTTGTTTGGTGATAATATCACTTTCTTTAATTGAAATTTCTCTACGAATCAATTTAGAGCGAGTCTTTCTATTCCCAACAATGATTATTTTATCAACATATAGTCTCTTATTAAGAGATATTTCAAACTTGATATTAACAGTTGATGAATCTTTTCGATAATCAACTATATTAGAAGCATTCTTATTAAGTATTTCAGCATTATAAAAGCCTTGATCAAATAGGAAGTTTTCAACTGTTTCAATATCTTGCTTAAAAATTGTTGGATCAAAAGGTTTTTTCGACTTTGTTTGTAACTCTTTTTTAATTTCATCACTTATATTCTGAGGGATTCCAGTGAAAGTTATTCCATCAACAATCGAGCGAATACCTTCTTTAACACGATAAGAAATAATAATACTTTCATCTTTATAGTTAAACTTTGGTGATTCTACAAAGACACCTAGGTAACCTTTCTTAATATAGTAATCTTTAACAAGTTCCTTAAAAGAGTTTACGTATTGTGGTTCATAATAACCACTTTTTACAACACTAGGTGCATTTTCATAAAAAAGTCGCCTTAACTTCTTTTCTGATTGAGGGGTTACACCTCTAAACTGAATTTCACCAATTTCTCTTCTCTTATTAATGTCATATTTAATACGATATAGTGTTACATTATCTTTATTAATATTTTTATACTTTAATTCCTTAATTGCTAGATCCAAATTATCATAACCATATTTGGCATATAAAGTTCTTACCTTCTCCTTTATATTTTCAACTGTTAGCGGTCGTTTATAACTTACGATCATTTCCTTAAGTTGGTCTTTAAGTTCTTTTTTATTAAAAATTTCAGACTTCTTTATAAAGTGAAAGTTAAAAAGCTGAGTATTATTAATAACAACTTTAATAAACATTTTATGACTTCCAACTTTTTCTGAAATTACTTCCAAATCAACCAGATAATAGCCATAAATAATAAATAACTGTTTAAGCTCTTCAACCTTGTTTTTAATTTCTTGAATATCAAAATTTTTATTTACATACTGCTTTAAACTATTGGACATCATTGTTCTCAAAAAAGCTGACTTAGAAACAACATCAAAGCGGTCTAATCGAGTTGGCTTGCCTTTCTTTATTGTAAATTCAAGAACAACTTCGTTATCTTCTAGCCTTCTTTTTGTCTTAACGTATGCACTAGAATAGCCTCTGGAGACTGCTACTGATTGTAATAAGCTTGCAGTATTTTCAATCTTTTGTTGATTCTCATAATCACCAATTGCGATAGGCAAGACAGTTGGAATATCAATATCATCAGCATTTTTTATAATGATATCACCAACTTCTTTTTTAAGTTCTAAGTTAATAATCAAGCGGTTTAAATTTTCTCTTTTTACAACCTGATAATTAAAATAATTAACACCTTTATTTAAAACATAGAGCTTTATTGTTTTTTGAAAATGCTCTACACCAGTATATTTTCTTCTTAGAGACTTAAATGAAGTTTCTACAATACTACAATCTACACTACCACTACAGTTTACATCCAAATCATTAATCACAAATGACCATGCTGTAGAAGTTAAAAGTATGAGAGATAAAATAAGGGTCTTCATTTAAACGACCACCTTACTTTAACGTCTGCACCAAATGAGGTATCATTTATAATTGCTTCTTCACCTTCTGGTGCCGTTCTCGTTTCATAAACCCCTTCGACTGATACTTTATTGTTAATATTATAATTTAAATTCATTGATTGCTTTTGGCCTGCACTTCCCCCCACAGTACTAGAAACTGAAAGGTTCATGGCATCATTTAGCTTTTTCTTTACTTCGATTGTAGTTGCTGAACGTACTCTAGTTCCATCTGAGTTTCTCT
>CAJXHA010000047.1 GCA_913053615.1 uncultured Bacteriovoracaceae bacterium
AATACATGGATTAGAAAGTATCACCGACTCTACTTCAAAAGGAATAAGATCTCCCTTATCCACAAGCGTTTTTAAGATAACCATGCCCCCAAGACTATGGCCTATGAAATGAGTTTTCACATCATGTTCATGATACATATCTAAGGTAATTCGCATAAATTTTAAAAAGTCTTCTTGATAAGAGTTTATATCATCAACATAGGCCCTGGTTCCACCTGAGTAACCATGACCGTATAAATCCATGCAACTTATGAGCACTGAGTTCCCATAATGATCAATTAAATATGAAATGAGCTCTTTATGTCTTTTATGATACTCAATAGCACCATGTTGAATAAAAATATGTTTGATCTTCTTATTTAGTTTTTTAGATTTGGAATATTGGCGAAAAGAAATATGGGCACCATCAAGTGATGATTCAAAGTTCCCATCATTATAAACTATAAAATTCTCTTTCACCTTACTCGCCAGATATATATGAGTTTATGGCCTTAATCGCAGCATCTGATAAATTTATAAATCGAAAAGAAAAACCAAGTCCACCATCTAATAACCTAACGATCTCTCCACTAGCAGTAAAGTGGTGATCTGTATTTTCAGGGTGAACATTAATAGAAATTCTTTCACCTGCTTTACCTGGGAAACGATCAACTAGAACCTGCATTCCCCCAATAGAAACATCACGACAAATCCCTTCAAATAATTGATTATTATTTTCAATAAACATTCTCGCAATGAGAGGCTTTCTCTTAAATGCTCTTTTATCAATGTCTTCAATCTGAGTTGGAACTTGATTAAAGACAGCTTGAAATCCTTCAAAACTTGCTAAGGGAGTCCAAGTTTCAATTCCTTTGGTAAAACAAAAAGTTTTCCCATTAATTCTATTTTCACTAAAAAGTTTCTTTAATATAGCGATCGAAAAAGGCCCATACTCTGCACCTTTACCGCCTCTATCTGCACCGGTCTTAATAAAATAAATCTTATGGTTAACATCTACTCCATCAAAGCTTGGTGTCATATAACTGATTGGACTTGGAATAGCCTCGGCTTGTTCCTGAACAGGTTCTTGAGGTGGAGTTGGAATTGATTGTAATTGTGGTTTTCTGGCAGGGGCCTTATTAAACTCTCCTGTATCCACAAGTTTCATCCAATTATCGTATCCCTTTTTCCATACGTAATCATTATCTTTGAGCTTTCCAGCGGAGTATAATTCTTGAATCTGAGCATCCTCAACTGGACCTTTTCTCTCCCCTTCAAAAACATAGTACCACTTATCCATACTTCCTCGCTTCTTATAATTTAATGACTTATAATCCCATTTTAACTTATTTCCTATACTTAGACTGCTACGGAACAATTTTCCTCACTCATTTAAGAAAATTATTAATTATCCGATATGAATACTGATGTATATTAAATAGGTATAGTTTATGATGAAACAATTTATATTAACATTACTTGCTCTTACGATGCTTATCTCATGTGGTGAAGAGGTTCTTACCCAGAATACTCTCTCAACTTCATTTAAGGCCACAGACCTTGAAGCATTCGAATACACAACTTGTGCTGCTTCTCGTTTTACTAAGCCACCAGTTGATATTTTATTTGTAGTTGATAACTCAGGTTCTACTTTGCAAAGTAGCTTTCAACAAATCAAATCTCAAATCGCGAGCACTGTATCTACGATTTCAAATGAATTCGATTATCACGTTTATATTGCTCCTTTAAATAGTACGACAACGAGTAGTAGTGAAATAAATAATTATCCACTTTTAGCAAGTGATCCATCAAGTGTTAGTGGTTTAAACCTAGTTAACATTGATCAAATATCAGCTAGCACTTTTTTTAGTCAAGCATCAGGTGGTAGCCAAGAAACAGGATTTAGTCGTGCCTATAATGTAATAAATGCCAATCGTAATAATGGAATTTTTAGAAGTAATGCTAATACTATTGTAGTTATGATTTCAAATGGTGATGATACTGAGGCTGTAACAAATATTGGTGGAAATAAAGTATTTGATCAAAATAAATTTAATCAACTTAAACAAAACTTTATAAACCTATCAAACTCGATGAGTACTGATAGTTTCAGATTCATTTCATTGGTTCCACATTCTAACTGTAATGGTTGGAGTACTCTTGGGAATTACAGAAGGATGTCTCAAGAACTTTATGATCATTACTCACAAAGTGATGACCCATCAATGAAGAACTCTCGTGATTTATGTTCAGGAAATTATGCTTCACTCTTTAGTGTGGTTAATAACTCTATCCGAGCGAACTTAGTTGGTCATAGCTATAATTATTGGAAAATTAGTAATGCAAGCGAAGCTGATATTCAAGATGATGATATCACAGTTATTAAAATTGACTCTAATGGAAATGAATCAAATATTTCACCCGGAACAGTTAATGGTTTTGAATATATTGGTCATAGAACGAATCAAAATACTCGTTACGCACCTGATGTTGGTGAGCCAGCGACTGGTTTAATGATTAAGTTAAATGGTAATGCTAGATTAGATTACCCAGAATGTATTCGTGCCAAGACAAGAACACCAACTGAATTTTATGGTTATATTCCATTACCTAGAGAACCAGACCTAGCCACAATAAGTGTAAGTATCAACGGTACTAAATATGATCAAAGTAGTACTAATGGCTGGACATATGTAGGGTGGAGTCCATCAAGAAATATAAAAATTTCGCATCAAGGTGCCTCTGATCAACCACCGGTTTATAAGTCTGGGTACTTTTTAGAGCTTCATGGGAATGCAATCTTCACTAACGGAGACTCCATAAAAATTTATTATAAGCCAAAAATTTAGAAATACCTTAAAGGCATATGCTTAAGGATGTGATACAATACTCACATGTTTGATGATTATTGCCCAAAACAAGAAAAAATTAATGTTATTACTCACTTTCCAGGTGTACTGCTAGGACTTATTGGTCTTATCTATCTACTGCTTAAACCCATGGGTAGCCTCACAAAGTTTAGCTACTTTATTTATGGCATCTCATTAATAACTATTTTTGCGGCCTCATCCATCTACCACAAACTTGAACCAGGTAAGGCAAAAGCAGTTTTCAAGAAAATTGATCATGCTGCTATCTACTTTTTTATGGGTGGTTGTTATACCCCATTTATCATCATCAATATGCATAATGATTATAAGATAACTTTTCTCTTTATTATCTGGGCCATTGTTTTACTTGGGGTTTTACAAAAATCATTTTCATTTATTAAAAATAAATTTTTCTCCGTCTTTCTCTATATTTCATTTGGTTTTCTTTGCTTTGCAGTTAAAGACAGCATGTTGGATCAAATACCGAGTGCATCTTTTAATCTCTTAGTACTTGGTGGAGTTGCTTATATGTTAGGTGTGATTTTTTATTTAATGGATCGCATTCCCTATAATCATGGGATATGGCATATTTTTGTTTTATTAGGTGCCGGCAGCCATTATGCCGCCGTCTACACCACTTATTAATTTTTTTATCTCTTTAAATTATAAACAGTAAATTTCTGAATCTGTAATTACACCTACAGCTACATTACCTTCTTTAATGTATCCATACGAGTTACCACCATCACAGCTATCTTCTGAAGTATAAACAAACTCTAAAATGGAATCATTCACTAAGACATCAACTTGCGATAAAGCTTCTTCACAATCTTTAGCATCGAACTCTCCAATATAAGCAGCAACTTCATCATCCGCCATGAGAGATGAACTAAACAAAGGTGCCTTTACATCTTCATCCACTAAGATACCTTCAATCTCATTTAGCTCACCAATGTATAAAACATCAGTTTGGGCAATTTCTAATAATTTTTCACAAGTTTGTGAATAAGCACTACTAACCAGTAGTAAAAATAGTATTGATAATTTCATAACTTCTCCCCTAGATTGAAATAATCTAATGAGAAATACATCAACTGATAAGATAGTTTGTAAAAAATACTAGGTTTAAACTATTGAATTACGGTTAGATTATGCCATTGTAGACTTGTCTTGATTAGATTTAAGGATTCTATTCATAAACATAATATTAGGTAGTAACTTTTGAAGTTTGGTAAAATTCACTTCAATTGAAAGACCATTATCATCACCAACAATCACTTCCCCAACAAGGCCATGTACACGAGCATCATCTAATGACTCAACAGTAATCCCTGCAGCTTTTTCTTTCCATGTTCTTAATAGATCAGAAATCTCTACAAGAGTCATGGCCGATTGAATATTTGGTTTCGATTGAATTCTTTTCCAAAGAGCCTCTAAGAAAATTTGGCACTTACTAGAGATTTTTAATTTCTTATCTTCAGTTAAATGCTTTTCAGTATTATAGAAAATAAATAAAGATCTTATTTTATCAATATCTTTTAAAACAATTACTTTTGGTAATCCATCCTGATCGTTAGCAATTCCTACTAGGCCAACTTCCTCAAGGATATGAATCATCTCATCTAACTTAGACTCTATAATTCCATAGATTTCTTTGGCATATAAATCCAATGTCTTTCTATGAAGTGCTAAACCTTGCTCGGTCTTTTCACCATGTGACTTATAAACAAGATAAAAAGTACCTAAGATTTTAATAACATCATTGGCCTTAAAAAATTCATAACCAGAATGCTTTCCAGTACCGTAATTTACTGAAGCTGAATTAGACTCAAGCTCTTTTACTCTCGCATTAGTTTGGCGCAAGCGATTGGCAAGAGTATTAATAATTGTTTTAAACCAAGGGTTTAAACCACTCATTGTTTTAGCAAAAGCAGTAAAGGAAATTTCGATAACATCAGTGCTAACCATTGCACTAGCTGAACAAGAACGCTTACCACCACCATCATCATCAAAATAGGCCATCTCTCCAATCACCTCTCCTGCACGGAGAACTGCAATCTCGATAAAACCTTTTCCCTTTGGTTTGAATAAGCGTAATTGACCACGTTGAATAATATAAAGGGAGCTAGCTTTCTCACCATCATTAAAAAGTATTTCACCGGCCTTAAGCGTTCTTAAACCAGATTTTGCACTTTCTTTTCCAGCAGCTGTTGCCATCTTCCCTCTATAAAAAAATTAAATGATTAAAGTCTTTCAATAACAAGGCTTAAAGCTTCTCCACCACCAATACAAATAGCAGCACATCCAAGCTTTCCACCAGTCTTTTCAAGAGCAGTGGTAAGAGCAAGAACAATACGTGCACCACTTGTACCAATTGGGTGACCTAAACTTACTCCGCCTCCGAATAAATTTATTTTATCATGAGGAATCTCTAATGACTTCATGGCGGCCATTGTTACCGCCGCAAATGCTTCGTTTACTTCCCAAACATCAATATCATTAACAGACAGATTAAGTTTATCAAGATTTTTCTTAACAGCCTCAACTGGTGCTGTTGTAAACCATGTTGGATCTTGAGCATGACCTGCCCATCCTAAAATTTTAAACTTAGCTTGATCCTTATACTTTTCTCCACCAAGAACTAAAGCACAAGCACCATCATTGATAGTTGATGCATTTGCTGCAGTGATCGTTCCATCTTTTTCAAAAGCTGGACGAAGAGTTTTCATTTTATCAAAGTTTACTTTTCCAGGACCTTCATCATCACTTACAGTAACCTCACCCTTACGAGTCTTAATAGTTACTGGAGTGATCTCATCTTTATAAACACCATCTGCTTGAGCTTTTTGTGCACGCTTAAAAGACTCAGTAGAAAATGCATCTTGCTCTTCACGAGTGAAACCGTATTTTTTCACACACTCTTCAGCACATTTTCCCATTGGTCTATCCGAATAAACATCCCATAAACCATCCCATTGCATTGAATCTTTCATCTCAGTTCCACCAAACTTGAAACCATTTCTTGAGTTAGGTAAAAGATGTGGTGCCATCGACATATTTTCCATTCCACCAGCAATAACTGCATCATTTTCTTCAAGGAGAATTGTACGTGCCCCTAAAATAATTGACTGAAGTCCTGAACCACAAACCTTATTAATTGTCGTACATGGAACCGAATTATCTAAGCCACCAAAGATTGCTGCTTGTCTAGCAGGAGCTTGTCCAACACCAGCTTGAATTACATTTCCCATAAATACTTCATTGATATCTTTCTTATCTATTCCAGACTTCTTAATTGCACCTTCAATTGCTGTTGCTCCTAGCTTTGGTGCCGATACACTTGCTAATGCTCCTAAGAAACTTCCTTGAGGAGTTCTTGATCCACCTAAAATATAAACGCTCATAATCCATCCTTTGTTACTTACTAATATTAAAATCACCAAATCCTAACCTATTTCTCATCAAAAAGGGAGTCATGTTGCAAAAGGACAGCTTGTCCACCTGCTTAGATTTTGGTAAGAAAAGGGCTCAAAGGAGTATATATGATCGTTGGAAGATATAATGAAAGTACTTTAAGCAGTGCAAAAAGATTACCTGCTGACTGGGTAGAGGAATTTGTAAGAATTCTTAGTCATACTTATGCAGATCAAGCGAATAAAGATAATAGCTTCTTTGATGTTCATGGCCTACTCTTTGATGAAGAAGTTGTCGTTATCATTTCTTATATCCATCACAATGATCACGCTGCCTCACCTATAAGCCTATTTATTTCTCATGATATTGAAGGTGATATTAAGAAAATGGGAAAAACCCTAGACCACCTAGTGGATTTCTCCGGTCTCGTTTTTGATGATATTTTTGGAACACCTGATTGGAGTGAATACAATCCGAACTGGACTGAAAATCAATTTAAAGAATCAAACTATCACTATAAGATAACTCGTGAAAACTTCTCTCTCACTTTACAAGCGGAAGCTATTTTAAGTGATGAGACTATTTTGGATTAATTCTAGTAAATATTATTTAATTTTATTCCAATTTACTTTTTCTAGACTAATGTTTTTAAAACATAGAACAATAATTACGATCCAAAAAGTGATATCAATTAAAATTGAATCATATGAAGTGAAATAACCAATTAATCCACTCACAAGTAAACCAACCATCAAAATGAGTGTATTTTTTTTGGAGTTATAATCTATAATATGGTTTGTTTTGCAGTTTTGACATTCAATATCTCTATTACTGAAATAATCTGAAAATCTTACTTCTATTAATGTCAGACACTCTTTACAAGCTAGTTTGCGCATTCTCATATTAGACTCTGTGAACTCATACAAAGGTTCATCAAAAAAACAGTGTATAGACACTGTTTTTTCTCGAATACTTGAATCATAAAAAGCATAAGCTTACGCAGAAGCAATTACTCAGCGTTACTCATCTTCAAATTTTGGATTTCCCATTGAACGACGAGTGATTTGGATATCTTCATCATCATCATCGTCATCATCAGAGTCACCATCAAAGTCTTCATCAAAATCAAAGTCTGTAGTGATATTTAAATCATTTAAAGCTTTAAAGAAATCTTTATCGTCATGAAGATCTGATAAGATTGATTCAATTAAGCTTGGTGGATACTTTGAAATAAGCTCTTCGATATATTCTTGCAGCATCCCCTCTTTAAGGATGTCACGTTTTCTTTTGATATCAGCCCAATTAGCAATATAGTGAGTACGACAGTACTGTTGAGTTGTTCTTAGGTTATCACAACCTTTTTCTAGACACTCATCACTTCTATGATCAACAAAGAAATCTAAACTAGAAATTGCATCAGCAATCTCAGCCCATTCAAAGTTCTCAGCTAATGCTTCGATTTCATCTTGAACTTTTGTTTGTGCTTCTTCGATTTCTTTTTTTGCTGCTGGCTTTTCAACAACTTCTTCTACTTCTTCTTCAACTTCTTCAGCCGCTGCTGCTTTAGTCTTAGCTTTCTTTGGTTCAGTTTTCTTAGTTGCCTTACTAGCTTTAGTAGTTGTCTTTGCTGCTTTCGCTTTTGTTGTAGGCTTTTTAGCAACTTTCTTAGCTGCTTTTTTGGTAACTTTTTTTGCAGTTTTCTTCGCTGCTTTTTTTGCAGTTTTCTTTGCTACTTTTTTCTTAGTTACTTTTTTTGCTGTTTTTTTCTTAGTCACTTTCTTAGCCGTTTTCTTAGCGGCTTTTTTTGCAACTTTTTTCTTAGAAGTAGCTTTCTTTGCAACTTTTTTCTTCGCTGCTTTTTTGGCTACTTTCTTTTTAGAAGTTGTTTTCTTTGCCGCTTTCTTTTTAGTAGTCTTCTTAGCGGTTTTTTTAGCAACTTTCTTAGCTGTTTTTTTCTTAGTGGTTGATTTTTTAGATACTTTCTTTGCAACTTTCTTCGCAGCTTTTGAAACCTTATCTGCTATCTTTCTAGCTACTTTTTTCTTAGCTACTTTCTTTTGAGACTTTTTTGTTACTTTTTTCTTAGCCACTTTTTTCTTAGTCACTATGATCTCCTAATTGACGCAAGCTGCAATATATAAGTTGAAGTAATTAGGTATTACTAACATCTTTCAATATTAATTGCCAACCGTTACTTATCAAGTAATTAATAAAAATTATTGAACTTCTTTAAACTCATTCGCTGCAATAACAACTCTTTGAATCTCAGAGGTCCCCTCGTAGATTTCAGTGATTTTAGCATCTCTGAACATACGTTCTACTGGGTACTCCTTTGTATAGCCGTTTCCACCTAATACTTGGATGGCCTGAGTTGTGACCCACATCGCCGTTTCTGCTGCAAAGAGCTTAGCATGAGCACTTTCTTTGGTGTAGTTCATTTTTTTATCTTTAAGCATCGATGCGTGATAAATCATCAGTCTCGAAGCCGCAATTTTTGTACTCATATCAGCAATTTTAAATTGAATCGCCTGTAAGGCTGAAATTGGCTTTCCAAACTGCACTCTCTCAGTTGCATAGCGACGGCAATATCTAAAAGCACCTTCAGCAATACCAAGAGCTTGAGAAGCAATTCCAATACGTCCACCATCTAAAGTGGCCATAGCGATTTTAAAACCTTTTTTCTCAGGGCCTAATAAATTTTCTTTAGGCACTTTAATTTTATCAAATGCTAGTGAACAAGTAGAAGAGCCTTTAATTCCAAGCTTGTCTTCTTCTTTAATAATAGAAAATCCATCCCACTTAGTCTCAACGATAAAAGCACTTATTCCTCTATAGTCATCAGTCTTTTCAGTTTTTGCAAAAACAATAGCGATATCTGCTTCTTTACCATTTGTAATCCAGTTCTTAGTTCCATTTAACTCGTAATAATCACCCTTATCTTCAGCAAAGGTTTTTAATGATCCAGCATCAGTTCCTGCATTTGGTTCACTTAAACAAAAGCAACCAATGTTTTCACCGCTGGCAAGTTTTGGAAGATATTTTTTCTTTTGCTCTTCATTTGCAAATTCTAAAATAGGCCAAACACAAAGTGAGGTGTGTGCTGAAACAAATACACCTGTTGAACCACAGTTACGGCTTAGTTCTTCAACAATCATAGCGTAAGAAAGGTAATCCATTCCCGCTCCACCGTATTCTTCTGGAATATAGCTACCCAAGAGACCGTTCTCTCCAAGTTTTTGAATAATTTCTTTTGGCATTTCACCATTTTTATCAATGCTAGCTGCTAATGGTGCTACATCATTATCAGAAAACTTAGCCACCATATCTTTAATTTCTTTATAACTATCATCTAAAAGCATGTGTTCTCCTTATTATTTTCCTTTAAAATTTGCTTTTCTTTTATCTATAAATGCTTGTGTTCCCTCTTTCATATCATAGCTATCAAAGAGTTCAGCAAAAGATCTCGATTCAATTTCTAATCCATCAGTAGTCGCAAGATCAACTCCCTGATTGATAGAACTTTTAGCAACACCAACTGCAAGGGGTGAGTTCTTTGCAACACTTGCTAGAGTTTTCATTGCACCAGCAAGTAATTCTGATTTTGTTTCAAAGCTCTCTAAGACAAGTCCGTATGCTTTTGCACTTTCACAATTAATTTTATTACCTGTATAGATCATCTCTTTCGCTCTTGAACGACCAATTGCTTTTCCTAGTCTTTGGGTTCCACCAAAACCAGGAATAAGTCCTAGACCAACCTCAGGAAGACCAAAGATTGCATTTGGAGTGGCATAAATAAAGTCACATGCTAAGGCCATCTCTAAGCCACCACCTAGAGCATAACCGTTTACACAAGCAATAATTGGAAAACGACACTCTTCTAACATAAGAGTTACCTGTTGCCCCTTAAGAGCAAAAAGGTGTGCCTCATCTTTATCCATACTTGCCATGCCAGCAATGTCCGCACCAGCTATAAATGACTTCTCACCACTTCCTGTAAGAATAAGACCAATCAATTCGCGATTATCAGCAAGACTCTCTAAGAGATCTCTTATCTCATCTAATACTTCTGCATTTAAAGCATTAAGCTTATCTTCTCTATTGATGGTAATAATTCCAATATGGTCTTCTTCTTTGTATTCAATAAAATTACTCATATGAATAGAATCCTCTTCCAACTTTCTTACCAAGCCTTCCCGCTTGTACGTATTGTTTTAATAAAGGACATGGTCTGTATTTCGTATCCCCAAGCCCATCAAAAAGTACTTCCATAATTGCAAGACATGTATCAAGTCCAATAAAATCAGCTAGAGTTAAAGGACCCATTGGCTGATTAGTTCCAAGTTTCATGGCAATATCGATATCTTCTACAGAAGCAATACCCTCGTGTAGAGTATAAACTGCTTCATTAATCATAGGCATTAAAATTCTATTTACAGCAAAGCCAGGCATATCCTTGGCCTTAACAAAAGTCTTCCCCATTTTCTCAGAAGCAAGTTGTACGGCACTGAAAGTTTCTTCACTTGTTTCTAAACCACTAATTCCTTCTACTAACTTCATCACTGGTACAGGGTTCATAAAGTGCATTCCACATACTTTATCTGCTCTTTTGGTATGAGCTGCAATTTCTGTTATTGAGATAGAAGAGGTATTTGTCGCTAAGATAGCGTCTTTTTTTGCAATTTCATCTATATCTCTAAAAATTTTGAATTTGATTTCTTTATTTTCTGTCGCTGCCTCTATTATAAGGTCGCAATCTTTTAAATTAGCGAGTTGAGTAGTTGTTTGTATATTTCCAAGGGTTTTATCCGCACGGGCTTGATCCCACTTTCCTTTTTCAATTCCTCTACTCATTTGCTTTTGAATAAAGCCATGGCCAAAATCTAATGACTCTTGTGATATATCAAATAGTTGCACACTATAATCAGCATGAGCAGCAACCTGGGCGATCCCTCTCCCCATCTGTCCAGCTCCAATAACTCCAATTGTTTTAATTTCCATGACTTACCTCCAAATTCTGCAAAAAATTTAACTATTTATCCTATAAAATGAATCATCTGGTCAATTGCATAGCATTAGTCAAATTAAAGACGCTTTTTTTAAATATCCTATTGCCAAGAGCGATATAATAAACTATATATTTCACTCGTTTAAAAATATTAGGAGTGAATTGTGGCAAACCATAAATCTGCTAAAAAGAGAATTAGACAATCTGAAACTAGAAGACAAAACAATAAGTGGAAAACTTCTAGAGTTAGAACTGAAATTAAGAAACTTAGAACACTTATGAGTGAAGGGAAAAAAGATGAAGCTTTAACTCTTTATCCTAAAGTTCAATCACTTATTAATAAATTAGCAAAGTCATCAGCTTTAAAGAAAGCTACTGCAGCTAGAAAGACTTCTAGAATTGCTTCTCAAATTTCTAAGTTATAATTTAAACTAAATTACTTTTCTTTATATTGGCCCAAAATATTTTGGGCCAATTTTTTTGCGTTTCTGTCCGATAAGAAGTTATGCGCATTTTATTAATCTTTATATTCAGTCTTTCTCTCTATGCTAAATCTGATTTCTTAGATGTAAATCAATCAAGTATTCAATTTGATTTCACAGAGAAGCTACAAGTTCCTTCATCAAAAATATCTGAAAATGAAAAAGACCAAGTGCTTAAAGAGATTCGAGAACTTGAAAAAAAACAAGGTCTCATCTTACAAGTCTTAGGCTATGAGAGTATTGAACCAAATAGCATAAATGAAGTAATGCTAATGGCGCTAGAAAAGATGCCATTTAGTAAGAGTGAGAAAGATAAGACTGTCTTATTGATTATCGCTTTTAAAGAAAGAGAAATAAAAATAAATTATGGTAAAGAAATAAAGCTTAAAAAAGACTTTAAAAATAAATTAGTAACAGAAGTGCTTGTTCCTAAATTAAAAGAAAATCAGCTGCCTAAGGCAATAATTCAATTAAAAAATAAAATCGCGAGACAATATAAGAAAGAAAAAGAGCTCAAGGCACAAGAGATTAACTTTGATATCAACCCAAATGAGATTGTTAAACTAAAAGAGCCTTTTGAGAATTATAATTACTATCTCCCATTAGTAATTTTTCTATTGGTTTTTCCATTAATTTTGAAATTTGTTAAATTACCACATATTTTTATGCCTTTATTAATGAGTTTAATTTTTGGTATCAGTACATACATCCTCTATCCAAAATTAGAACACATTATACTAACAATGGTCTTAGGCTTGCTCTTTGGGTCCATTAAAAGCTTAAATAGTGTTCTCTTCTTTTTATCAAATAGCGATCGAGGCCATAAATACCATTCAAGTCACAAGCGTTATTCCCTTTGGAGTAATAAAAAAGATGAGTTAATAGCTGGTGGAGTTTCAGGAGATTTAGATGATTAGTCTCAAGTTGCTTAATAAAAAAGAAAGAGAAGATATAGGCACAAAGATTCAAGAGTTGATTCAAGATAAATCTATTTACCCTATTATTGTCATTACTAAGGAGTCAGATCCTTACCCAGGTGCCGTTCTTAGAGCAACACTCTTATTTGCCTTAATAATATCATTTATCTTTTTATACTTTTTAAGTTTCCAATTTGATTTTCTCTATCTACTTCTTCCCTTTTTAGTCACTTTATTAATTCTACCTCTTACTAGAATTTTGAACTTAAAACGTTTTGCTTTATCTAAGGGTGAAGTTTTAAGAGAAGTAAGTGAAAAGGCCTATGAAAGTTTTTATCGCTATACAGTTGATAAGAATCAATTAGCTGACCAAGTAATGATTTTTGTCTCTGAATCAGAAAAGAGATTTGAAATCATGTTCGGAAAAAATATACATCCAGAAATAAAAGATTCCCTAAAAGAGGAAATTGCCCAAAGTTTTCAAGCACATTACCAAAAGAAAGAATATGCTGAGGGCTTTAAAAAAGTGCTTTTATTAATTCATGAAAAGATGATTCAAAGACCCCTTGAAGGTGAAATTGAAGTAAAAAATCGTATTTTCCAAGAGTAAGTACCTAAAAACACAAGAAAATTACCTGAGCTTAGTGGTAAAGCTTTTGCCTTATTTGTCGATAAGTAAATAAGGAGAAATTTATGCGTTCACTGTGTCTTATCTTATTACTCAGCTTGAGTTTTAATTCATGTAATTTAATTTCACAATCAAGAAAGCCCGCACAAGCTTATACAGAAACGGATGAATCCATTGTTAAAGTTCAATTTCCCTTTAAGACTATTAAAAATCAAATTTTAAATTTAAGTGCAGATAATAAGTTTATTGATCGAGTAAATTATATCCAAATGGACTCCGTTACTCGTATCCTACAGGTTGGGATCACTGTAAATTATCCTTTAAACGCATTATTTAATGAAAACCTAAAAGCTCCTAGAAGAATTGATGAAAAGCATGACATTGAGTTATCCATAGGATTTCCAAAGGCAAAGTCTTTGGCCATGACAAGATATCTCTCTCTTACTTTTGAAAAATTTAATATTGATGGAAAAAGTTATTTAAATCACTTTGAGGTGGTTTTTGCTGTCATGAAGACTGTTCTCGTCAATACTAATCTTATCGACTACATCTTAGTTGAGAATAGAGAGCAAATCTCTGCTGAACAAAGAGATCTATTAAAAGAGATAATTGAATCTAATGCCTTGATCTTTAATCCAACATTAAGAAAGATTTCTTTAAAGTTAGATTTTGAAATGATTGATGCTTTAAAAGATTTTTCAGAGCTAGAAGAAATTCGTCTCTGGCAATTCTCTCCTTTTCTTTTTAAAGGAACCAAGGATGTCTTTTTTAGAATTGAAGCTGGACTTGGTAAGCCAAGTTCTGTTTGGCTTGATGAATATGATCAACGAGTAAAAGAAGATAATCGTACAATTTTACAAGTTAGAGAGCAATTATACCAAGAGTTTTCTAATCGCAATACTGTCAAGTCAGTCCTATTTCACTATTTTCAAAGTTTATTATCCCAAGAGAAAATTAATATAGAGGACCTTCCTAAAACATATCAAAATGAATTTGAACGTTTCAATCAAACCTTATACTCAGACCTTGAAGAAACCTTATCTCAAGCAAATGAGAATTTCATAGCTGATCCTGAGTATGAATATATTCAATATATTGATCAAAAGAAAAACAAAATAAGAAATTTTATCACTCACTTAGATAGAAGATTAAGTATTGATTATAATATTCTTAGTAAGGGATCACTTACAAATAAGAGTCGCCCCCTATTAATTAAAAGAATTTCACAAGATGCTTTGAATGGTGGGTTTAATTTTCTTAGAGACCTAGACTATGAAGGCTATAAATACTTTAAAGACACACAATTAATTATTGCACCACAACTGCCTGGAGTTATCTTCAAAGGTAAGATTAATGTTGATGCCAATGCCATTCTTGGTTTTGTTGATAAGAAGTTCTTAGATCAAAAAATTGAGTTGCCTTTTAGTGAAGGTAGCGAAGGCGTACCTTTTGAGGTTGTTGGTGAGGTTCGTTTCGAAGATGATGGTATGCTAGGAATTGATGCAAAATCTATTAGTCTCTTTGAAGGATCAAAAAAACTAGTCTTTGATAGAAATGACAAGAACTCAGACTTTATTCTAGATTTCATAAAGCTTTTCTTAGCTGACTCTATGTCGACACTTAGCTATGATGAGACTGAAAATACACAAGATCAAGAGGAGCGCATCCAAGAGTTTATAAAGTATCTAGCATCATTTAAACAACTTTATAATAATTCCGGAAATCAGATTTATAGCAATATTATCGACTCATTGAAAAAGGATCTGCAAAATAATCCATTCACTGATGCGGGTGAAGAGTATATTCAAAAGAAGTCTGAAATCCTTTATGGACATATCTTTAAGTATGACTCACAAGATAAGCAATTTAAAATTCATATCGATCCAAGTATTATCTCTGATAATATACAAGGAGCTAAACATGGTATTCAAGTTTGGAATGTAAGTCCTATAGCGTCCAAAGAATTGAATAATACTTTTCTTGAAATTGCCATCGGCCATGGTACACGACCACAAAGTTATATTGAAGAACTTTATTATCGTCAAAATCACTTAGATAATTCTAATTTTAGTGGAATCTATAATGATTTGAATCGATCTCGAATTGATTTACTTGTTTCAATTAACTTTAAGTATCTTGAATATACAGTAAA
Organism: uncultured Bacteriovoracaceae bacterium; assembly: GCA_913053615.1. Lineage (GTDB taxonomy): Bacteria > Bdellovibrionota > Bacteriovoracia > Bacteriovoracales > Bacteriovoracaceae > UBA845. Next base: position 15,448 of record CAJXHA010000047.1, read on the forward strand.
TACACTCTTAAAAGAAATTGTGGATCTACAAAATAGTAGTGAACATGGAAATATTGAATCAAAACTAGAAGAAGATATTGAGCAAGAATATAATATTGTTGACCATATAAAAACTCATATTAATAGTCGCTCTGAAATTGAATTAGAATTACATGCCACAAGAATCAAAAAAGAAAAGAAAGGCTTTATATGGAAAAAGTGGAAGGTAACTCGTGACCCAGTATCCATAAAAGCAAAATTAGAACTAAGTTCGAAAAAACTTTCGGAGGTACTACCTTATCTAAAAGACCACCCAGAAAAACTATACTTAACTGAGCAGTTAATTGCCCTTAAACCTCACCAAGTCCAATTAAAAATGGGTAGACCAAGCTTGGCCAACTCAATTCTAAATAAGATTGCCAAGGTAAATTTCCAAGGGCGTCTCGGTGGTTTAGTTAGAAAGATACTTTTAAACTTTGTGAATAAGCACTTTAACAAAACTTACGAGCCATCTCGAGAGAAAATGATTTTAGGCGATACACTTAATGAAATGGCACGTGTCCTTACAACGGACCAAGAAATAATCTTAATGTTAAATCCTAGATTAGCTGGAGCTGCTTTTGAGTTAAAGCTAGCGGGTGAAGATGATTTTCATAAATCTGCAATCAAGTATGACCATGCAAATCAAGAAATGCATATTGCCTTTAGTGCTGCTTCGCAAATGGCAAAAACAGACAAAGAGGCACTTTTAAAGCTAGCTTTTGAAACAGAACAATTATTAGGACCATTTTTAAATGCGAAAAATAAAAGAGCATTTAAGAAGCTCTTAGCCGATGAACCTCTTATTGCCAATAAAGTGGTAATTGATAATGACGCTTCAAAAATGGCATTATACCAACAAGTACTCAAGGCCATGAGCTATTATGATCAAATTTTACAAATCGTAGATATACCCTATCGAGCAAAGAATGATGATAGGAAGCTATCAACGAATGCCAGTGAAGTGATGTACTTTGCAGCAACTAGTTATATTCTTTATAATAGACTTTATAAATTTACGAAAAAGATTGAAGACTATAAATTACAGTCTTCGGTTCATAATTTTGATAAGCTCTTAGAGGCGAGAAGTA
>CAJXHA010000048.1 GCA_913053615.1 uncultured Bacteriovoracaceae bacterium
TGGATAATCAGCAGCATCTTCTGCAGACTTATGATGAGAGTGAGAAAGATTCTCAACAAAATCAATTCCAACATTCTTTAACCACTCTTTCATTCCCTTTGGACCATATAATTCAAATCCATCTTGAAAAGCGTGATCAATAATTAACTCAGGATTCGCCTCAATTAATTTAACTTGCTTCTTATCAAAACCTTTAACAAAAACTTCTTCTTCTATTTTCTGTGCGAAAGCACCAAAACTGATTAGAAAAGATAAACCTAGTAACCCTAATTTCATAATTTCCCCTTTGCATGCAATCTATCTCAACTTAATAAAATTGGATAGATACCATAGGCATTTTACAGACTAATAAACACTTACAATTATCTAAACACTTGAAATTACCTAAAGACGTAGAGACGATTTCGACTAGAATAAAGAGAAAGATAGTTATTGCTCACAGTAATTTGTCCAAAAACAGCACTTTGTTCATGTCCAAGATTATAAGTCTCTTTTACCTCTAAACTCGCCGGATCAAGAAAGAGAATTTCACCACTCATAGAAGTGGCCACAATTCCATCCTTCCATTTTGCTAAGGAGCTTATCCCTGAGTTTAAAAACTTTCTTCTCTTTAGAATCTTTCCACTCTCATCCACTAGTGCAACTTCACCAAATACAGTTCCTACTAAGAGCGTATTCTTTAATCGCACTGGCTTGGTTTGTAATGTAAGTGGAATACTTCTTATAATCGTTCCATTTTCTGGATTTAAAAATTTCATCTCACCTGCAGCTGCACCTGCAATAACATAGCCTCCAAAATAAATTGGCTCCACATCAACATCAATGAACTTTACACCACTACTAATTCTTTGCTCCCAAAGAATAATACCTTCTTCAACACTAAGAGCAGTAATATTACCATCAGCAAAACCAACAATAATTCTATTCTTATAAGGAAGTACCTTAGAGACTCTTTGTAATGTGGTTGGATATGGAACAGATCTTTGATATGACCAAAATACTTTTCCGGTAGCTGCATCCAAACATACAATACGATGATCCCTTAGGTGGATAAACATTCTTCCACCATGAAAAATTGGCGGACTCTCTATAGGTGCATCTAAATCGAGAGCATATACCCTCTTACCTGTATAATAATTACGAGCAAAAAGCCTTCCCTCTTTAGAACCATAAACTAAGATATCATTAAAAACATTTGCTGTAGCATTTAATGGTTGATTCTCATTTACAGACCATAATTCTCTACCATTACTTAATTGATAGGCAGTCATCTCTCCTGATAGATTTCCCATGTAGAGAATTCCCTCATGAACAAATGGACTAGACGTACCAATTGGTAAATTTCCAGAACTATACTCAGGATCTAAATTCTTAATCCAAGCCACAGTAAATTTTTTGCGATTCTTATCTGGCTTATCTAAGACATCTTCTAGTTTTGTGCTAACTGATTTTAAGTTAGCACAACCTGCGATGATAAAAGCCAGGGTAAAATTAAGAAAGATAAGACTTAAGCGCATATGATTATTTCATTTGCTCTAAATACAACTTCGCTAAACGAGCGTACTCAGTGTCCTTATAATTTGAGATTACAAATTCATAGTTTTGAATTGCTTTATCTGTCATTGAATTCTTTTGATACATACGAGCTAAATCTAAATAGATCTTTCCTTGCATATCACCTTTAGTTGAAGATGTTGCAAGAGTTTCATAAGTTTTTAATGCTTCATCAAACTTACCTAGATCCTCATAAAGAGCAGCTAATTGAACTTGCATAAAAAATGCAAGGTTATGTTTTTCACCAATACTTTTAACAACTTTTCTCAATTGAGTTGTCGCGGCCTCTAATTGATTTTCTTGAGCCAACTTATCTGCTGATTGCATAATAAGTGGAACAATTGTTTCAACCGCTAATAAATCATCTGAAATTGTATTAAACTTAGAGATGTATTCATCTGTTTTAAGTTTTCCATCAAGAAATGGAGTAAAGATTGTTTGGTTAAGTGAGTAGACATCGTTAAGTCTCTTGGTATGACTCTGATCTTTTTGATACTTAATAAAAGAGATGGCAATCACAAGCACAACCGCAATTGCAAATGAGATGAGAATCGGTTTTTTATTTTCATTAACAAAATGACCAAAGTCACTTTTGTTTAAAGTATCGTCAATGCTTAATCCTTGCTGGGCAGTTTGCGTATCCTGTGCCATATATAAACTCCAATTTGTCCTTATAAGATCAAAAAAGTATATTCTTAAAATCAATAAGTTGTCAAAGCTCTCCAATGGGATTACCATTTTAATATGAAGCTAAAATTACTAGGTTTATTCATTGTTTTGTGCTCTGTTCAAGAGGTTTACGCCATGAACTTAGTAGGCCGCTTAGGTATTGGATATAGTGACCAAGTCGTGACGGGCATCGACACCCTATCTATCAAGTTACAACGTAACCGTGCCACTGCATTTGGTGCACTGCTTGGAGTTGATTCCAGCTCAGATGCTTCAAATTACGCAATGGGCCTAAAGGCATATCGTGTCATATACGATGAACCTCAATTAAATTTTTACTCTGCTTTTACGGGTATCTTTTTTACGTACCAAGACCCAGACGATATTGATGAAACAAAGAATGGTTATCAAATAGAAGGTTCTTTTGGGACTGAGTTCTCTTTTCAAGGACTAGAAAGCATAGGATTTAGCTTTGAATTTGGCTTAGGAATGAATAAGTACAATGGTGGGACGAATGTCAAAACCGTTGGGCATGGAGTTCTCGCAAGCGCAATTCATTTTTACTTATAATGAAAGTATCTATTCTCTTTCTTCTTATTTTTATAGCACTACCACTAAGAGCTCAAATAGGTTTGGGCTTTGATGATGATGATGATCTCAATGTTGGTGGAGATATTTTTCAGGACTTTAATGAAGACCTAGAAGCTTCGCAAGTTATGGAAGATGAGAGATTTTATCGTTACTCTCGTTTTGCTGCTGTAAATCTAGGTGTTGGTTTTACTACTTTTGATGGAAATCGTGGCCTTGCCTATGAAGATAATCATCCTTCTTTTGGTCTTAGTGTTATGTACTTCTTAGATTTTCAAAATGTTTTCACCATGGGTTTTGAATACTCTCGTCATACAATGTTTATCGATACTTTTGTTAATGGTTACCGTGACCAAATTATTGGTGCAGTTGAAACTAGTTTTCTTAGACCATATATTGGAATTCGCTACTATATTGATACATCTGATTTAGGGACTGCAATTACTTATTCTAATCCCTACTTCACTGGACGTATTGAGTATTGGTACCAGACTAATCGCTTCTCAGAGCGACAAGATATTAGTGATCAGACTGGTGGTGGTATTGGGCTTGGTTTTGGAGCTGGGCTTGAATTTCCAATTGAAATTAAAAAGAGTTATTTTAATATTGAGTTCTTAGTCCATACAGTTAATTACTTTGATAAATTCACCCAAGATTATCGAAAAGTTCCAGAGGGTGAAGAGGTCGATGGAAATGAAAGTGAGTATGGCTATGATGATTTATCAGGGAACGCATACTCAATTATCATGAACTATGTTATTTCTTATTAATTTCTCACACCTTTAAGTCTTTTCTCAATATCAGTCGTTGTTCTAAAAATTAAATGCACAGGTGTATTTATAATTTCAAACTCACGACGAAGACCATTGGTTAAGTATCTCCTATAAGTAACAGGTATTCCTTTAGACTTATTAGTAAAGAGAATAAAAGTAGGAGGAGATGATTTAATCATCGATGCGTACTTAACCTTAAAGCGAGTTCCCGCTGCTTTATCTAAAACAATTGGATAACGATCAACTAAACCACTTAATGCCTTATTAAGTTTCGATGTTGATACTCTTTGTGAGCGGATCACTAATGTACTAACAATTGAGCGCTTTAAGTGAGAAAGATAACTTCCTTTTAATGCTGAAATAGGAATAAGTTCGCAATAACTTAGCCAAGGTATCTTGGCACGTAGATCAAGTAACCATTCTTTCTTTTTGCGACGATCTCTCATGGTATCACCAAGGAGATCAACTTTATTTAAACAAATAATTATGGATTTCCCTTTCTCAAGGGCAATATCACATAGTCTTCTATCTTGATGAGTAATTCCTTTAGTGGCATCAACCATATAGATCACAACATCAGATTCAGAAATTGACTTTAAGGCCCTAAATACGGATTGCTCTTCAATAAAACCTTTCACTTGTTTTTGCTTTCTGATTCCTGCTGTATCAATAATTTTTAAAGAGCGATAACTGTCTTCTTCATCGGCTACTTCTTCAGCATTCACATCAGTTGGCTCTTCAAGGTCATCTTCAATACTTTGAGCTTGTGCTTCTAACTCAATTAATTCTTCTTCAGTTAAATCAGCAACATCTTCTTCAGTAAAATCATCTTCAAGATCATCATTTAAGTTCTTAATTTCATCAGGTGCACTGTCGTATGCAATAAGCTCTTCTCTTTCAAACTCTTTTTCAAAGTCTACGTACTCTCTTAGAAGTTCACTATTATGCTTTCTAAATTTATTATCAACTTTGATTAGCTCTTTTGCCTTATCACCAAAGTACATATCAAAGTATCCTTCTATAGGATCAACAGTGGTTCCAGCAACATTAGAAACAAGAGCTCTTTTTGCACCAATTAATTTATTTAAAAGTGTCGACTTCCCAGCATTTGGAGATCCAATAATGGCAAGAGACCCCACCACATCATAATTGGGCTTTACACCTTTTTGAACTTCTAAGGTTTGGTTTTCATCTTTTAACTTTTTCTCAATATCCACAGCAAAATCAAAGAGTTTTTCTTTTAAAGAAATTAGTCCTCTATTATGCTCAGCAGATAGAACATGAAAATCGTCTTCAGAAAAACCAAGAGTATAAAAATCTGCTTCCATTCCCCACTGCTTATCAGTATCGAATTTATTAATCAGAAGCCAACAAGGTTTTTGAGTCGTTCTAATATAATCTAAGATTGTTTTATCAAATGGAATAAGACCTTCTCTCACATCGACGACAAAGAGAATAAGATCACTTTCTTCAATAGCAAGCTTTGCATGATCGGCCATAATGTCAAAGAAAGGTTCAGCAGGAGCTTTTTGAGCCCTTTTATCTTCTTCAATCTTCTCTGGATAAAAACCACCTGTATCAACGAGGATAAGATCTCTATAATCATTTCCCTCTTTATTTTCAAGAGTACAAATATCATAGTGACGATCTCTGGTAACACCCGGTTGATCAAAAGTCATGGCCTTGAAATTCTGTCTTAAAAGCCTATTAAAAATAGTACTTTTTCCAACGTTTGGTCTCCCTATCAGAGAGACAACGGCACTTCTAGTTCTCATTTTTTCCTCCAAACTCTTTTTGAGTTTTGAGTTCTTGGTAAGCCAATTTCATCTAGTACAAAGTTATTCTTAAACCACTTTGGACTTACCTTAACGTGTAAGTTTAAGTGAACTGTATCACCAACCATTGCTTCAATTTTCTTACGAGCATTAGTTCCTATTTGCTTAATAACACTTCCTTTGGCACCAACAACGATTGCTCTTTGTGAAGGCCGGTTAACTAAAATAGATGCACTAATTTGAGTGTCTCTTTGAATATCACCCTTTTTAAAACCATCTCTAAAGTCTTCAATAACAACCGCTAATTCGTAAGGAAGTTCATCTTTTAAGATCTTAAAAGCTTGCTCTCTAATATATTCAGTAGCAAAAAATCTTTGGTTCTTATTACTTACATCTCCATTCGGAAATAAGTGTGGGCCTGGCTCAGCAGCATCACATAAAGCTGCAGTTAGAAGGTGGATATTTTCTCCTTCTTTAGAGCTAATTTTAAAGTACCTCTCAGCACTTGGAACAATCTCTTTAATTAAAGCAAATAATTCATCAGTAATACTATCACTAACTTTAGCGATGTCATTTTTTGTAAATACTATCCAAGTCTTAGCTAAGTTTCCTTTAAAGGTACTAATAAATTCTTTACAGTCATTAATTACTTCTTTGGCACTTAAATCTAAAAGTAATAAGTTTAAGTCAACTCCTTCACTTCCAAACTCTGCCTGACCATTCATTCTAATATTTATTTCTTGTTGTGATTTATGTACTCCTGGAGTATCAACCAGAACAATCTCACTTTCATCGATTGTAAAAATACATTTAAATTGATTTCTTGTTGTTTGTGGTTTGGAAGTAACAATCGTTAAGTCAAATCCAAGTAGTTCATTTATTAAACTAGACTTACCAGCATTTGGTTTACCTAAAACAGCTGCCACGAGACTTTTATTATGTGGGTTTTGATCTTCAATTAACATTTTTTACCTCTTCATATAGTTTTTGTTCAATTATTTTCTTTGCTAACTTTTGCATTCCCTTTTTCTTGGAAATATCTTCGATACTTAGTAGTTCGCTTTCCCCTACCCAGAAAGAGATTTGAAAGTGTTTCTGCTTGTCCACCTCGATCTCATCTACTTTATATGTTGGAGTCACCTTAAACTTCTTCATAATAAGTTCTTGCAGATTTGATTTATAATCAAATGAATCAAGTTCTTTTAGCTCAAATAAGTTTTGAAATTTTTCATGCGAGAATAAGTCATTAAGAAAGCTTTTGGCCCCTGGCATTTTTAACTCTGTAAAAATTGCACCCACTAAGGCCTCAAAACAGTCTGATAAAAGCGAAGGCTTCATAAACCCAGCTTCTTTTCTCTCACCCTTACCTACCAATAAGAATTCATTTAATTTAATATGTTGAGCTAGTTCATTTAATGAGTTTTCATTAACAATTGAGCTTCTGAGTTTGGATAGTTTTCCCTCATCGATTTGAGGATGCAATTTAATAAGTTTTTCTGTGATATATAATTGTAAAACCGAGTCTCCAAGAAACTCTAAACGTTCATTATTAAATTCAATTTTCTTATTTTCATGACTGAAAGATTTATGAGTAAAGGCATTGAATAAACTAAGAGCACTTAACTGCTTAATAGATTCAAAGCTTTGTTTTTTGAAATATAATTCTTTAAATTTTTCAAACAGAGTAGTTAATTCTTCTTCAGGTAATAACTTAATCTCTGTCTCAATAAATTCAGAAATATTCTGCATTTATTCTCCAAGGTGATCATGGCCCACTGACCATCATTTATAGCTATAATTACTTATTTAAATAAATAATTTTAGTAACATCTTCGATTACTTCGCCGTCCATATTCTTATAAACATTGACTCTTAATCTAAGGTCAAACTCTCCAGAGTTGGCCACACAAAGATAATCATAATTCTTAACGCAACGACTTGTTAAACATACAACGACACTTTCCTTCGTTTTAAAACACTTTGCGTTCTTATCGATCTCTACGCTTCTTAATGTTTCTTTTAATGGCCTTGCATAGACCGAAACACTAATAAGCAATAGCATTAGCATTGCTAGTTTTCTCATATATTCCTCTTTAACCTTGCATGCTTATAGCTAAGCTTTTTTACATTGCCAAGCGAAAATTGACATACGGTTTCATAATTACATGAATAAATGCTTATACATATCTAAGTTGCTGATAGTTCATTGAAAACTAGGAATATACGTGGTAATAGGAATCCATGGAAAAGTTGAAAAAAATTAACCTCACACAAGAAAGCACCCAGTTCTTAATGGGCCTTGAGAAAAAAGGCAAAAGTTTTAATACCGTTAAAAACTATCGCACAGATTTAAATACATTTTTTAAATTTCTCGAACAAAAAAAAATGAGTCCTGAGATGAATGAGCTGACTCATCAAATGTTGCAAGAATATGATTTATTCTTAGAGAAAAACTATAATTCACCCAATTCAATTCGTAGAAGAGTACAAGCATTAAGACTTTTCTTTGATTGGTTAGTTATCGAAAATAAATTCAGTCATAATCCAATAAAGAAAATCGTTTCCTCTCCTAAGAAAGTTGATATTCCAAGACCCCTTCCCTTTGCCCACGTTTTAAAACTATATCAATACTTAGAACAAAGAGTTGTTGAGAGTGATGAATTAGAAAAGTTAATTTCAATGAGAAACTTAATCGTTTTTCATTTAATCTATGGGGCAGGTTTAAAGGTTTCTGATATTGAAGCTCTTTCTCAAGACCATATTTTACCGGGAAAAACTATTCGTGTGCTCATTAGTCACCCTAAAAGAGATCCTTATACTAATCCCCTACCAGCTGGGTTTATCGATCTTTTTACAGAATATAAAAATCTTCTTAAAGAACAAATGCATAAAGATAATATTGAGTTTGATAATATTCTTTTTAATGCTAATCCCTATAAAATTCTTAAAGGTGGCCTAAGTGCTAGAGGTATTGAGATTATCCTTAAAGAAATTTCTAAGCGGCTATCAATAACTGTTACAGCAAAGAATCTACGTCAGTCATGTATCTTTAAATGGCTCAATTATAATATTAATGACTCTATCATAAAAGAGCGTATGGGTGTGCAACCCCAATATAGTTTAAAGCCTTATCATCAACTCTTAAGTGATGAGCCTGAAAAATATGTCTATAAAGAAATTGAGGCAAAGCTTGCTAACTAATGATGAGAAATACATTCAAAGATGCATTGATCTCGCTCTTAAAGCAAAAGGCCTTACATCACCAAATCCCCTAGTTGGTAGTGTCATTGTAAAGGATAATAAGATCCTTGGAGAAGGTTATCACACCAAAGCCGGTGAAGATCACGCTGAACTTGCTGCTATCAAAAATGCGAATACAGATCTTTCTGGGGCTACACTTTATTGTAATCTAGAGCCTTGTTGTCATACAAATAAGAGAACAGCTCCTTGTGCTCAAAGAATTATAAAAGAAGGTATTTCTAAAGTTATTATCGCCAATCTTGATCCCAACCCAAATGTTGCAGGCAGTGGAGTTAAACTCTTACAAGACAATGGCATTGAGGTTATCACAGGTGTCCTAAGTACAACCGGACTTGAGATCAATCGACATTTTTTTCACTATATAAAAAGTGATATTCCCTATATTCATCTAAAATGGGCACAAACCCTCGATGGCAAAGTTGCCAGTCATACAGGGGATTCTAAGTGGATTACAAATGAACAAGCGCGGGCTCATGTACATGCAGAAAGACTCTTCTATGATGCGATTATGGTTGGTGCCAATACTTTAAAAAATGATAATCCCAAATTAACCATACGAGAGGGTGATAAAGTTATTAAGTGTCCAAAGCGTATTGTGCTCGCACCCAGCGGTATTCAAACAAAAGATTTTAATTTATTCACAGATGAGTATAAAGACCAAACGATGCTCATTAGTGAAATAGCTCACGATAATTTAGATTCCAAGCAGTTAATGCAATGTCTAAGAGATGAGAATGGACGCATAGACTTAAATAACCTATTAGTAGAATTGAAAAAAAGAGGTGTTAACTCTCTTTATATAGAAGGTGGATCAAAGCTTATTTCGGGATTCTTAGAACTTGGGCTCTTTCATGAGATCTCAGTTTATATTGCCTCTCGAATCCTCGGCAATGGACTGGGCCTTTTAGAGCATAGAGAAGTTAATAAAATGAGTGAGACCATAAATTTAGACCTGCATAAGCTACATCAATTTGATGATAATCTTATGCTTAATTATAGAAAGAGTTTTTAATATATGTTTACTGGATTAATTAAAGAAATTGGAACCATCAAGAGCATTAAGCCTAATAGTTCGGGTAAGGAATTTATTATTCAAGCTCCTAAACTGATGCAAGAAATTGCCATTGATGATTCAATTGCAACTAATGGTGTTTGCTTAACAGCAACTGAGTTACTTGAAGATGCTTTTAAAATTCAGGCCGTGCATGTGACTCTTGAGAAATCTAATCTTGGTAAGCTTAAAGTTGGTGATAAGGTCAATCTTGAACTTGCTCTACGCCCTATGGATAGACTGGGCGGACACTTTGTACAAGGGCATGTTAATGGAATCGGTCGTTTCACCAAGATCCTACAAAAAGGCAATAATTGGGAAATGAGTCTTAGTGCCCCTAAGGACTTATTCAAATACATGATTAATGAGGGCTCTATAGCTATTGATGGAATCTCTTTAACACTTGCCAAGGTCACAGAAACAGAAATTACAGTTTCAATTATTCCACATACCTATGAAAACACTATACTTCATACAAAAAAGATTGGTGATAGTGTGAATATTGAAGTAGATATGATGGCGAAATATCTGGAAAACTTTATGAAGTTTGACCAGCAACAGAAAACTTTTGAACAATTGGTCAAAGATGCTTAATACAATTGAAGAAGCTATTGAAGATATTAAAAGCGGTAAAATGATCATCGTCGTTGATGATGAAAATCGTGAAAATGAGGGTGACCTTGTTATGGCAGCTGAGCTTTGTACCAGCGAAGCAGTAAATTTTATGATCACACATGGTCGTGGTCTGGTTTGTACACCAATCACTCAAAAAGTCGCTGATCAATTTAATTTGAAACCAATGGTTGAAAGAAGCTCTGATTCAATGCAAACGGCATTTACCGTTTCAATTGATGCCAAACTTGGAGTCAGTACAGGAATCAGTGCTATGGATCGCAATAGAGTGATCAATCTCTTAACTGATGAAAAAGCATCTGAGGATGATATCGTAAAACCAGGTCATATCTTCCCGCTCATCGCTAAAGATGGTGGAGTTCTTACTCGAGAAGGCCACACAGAAGCTGCAATTGACTTTGCCATGCTTGCTGGTCTCAAGCCAGTGGGAGTAATTTGTGAAATACTCAATCCAGATGGAAGTGCTGCTCGCCTACCTGACTTAAAGGTAATGGCCGAAAAGTATAACTTAAAGCTAGTGAGTATTGAGGATTTAGTAAGTTATAAAAAAAAAATTCTAATCTCTAATGAAACGAAATATACAAGCTTAAACCAACAAGGAATTAGTAATGACTAAAGAACTTTCAGCTAGCTTAACTCTTAATAATCAAAAAGTAGCAATTGTAACTGCACGCTTTAATGAATTTATAACAAGTAAACTACTTGGTGGGGCAAAAGACTGCTTAACTCGTCACGGCCTAGCAACAGATAATATCACAGAGGCTTGGGTTCCTGGTGCATTTGAATTACCGCTAGCAGCTCAAATGTTGGCAAAAACTGGTAAGTACGATGCCATTATTTGTCTTGGTTGTGTTATTCGTGGTGCAACTAGTCACTATGATTATGTTTGTAACGAAGCAGCAAAAGGTATTTCTAAAGTTGGTCTTGATCATAACCTACCTGTGACATTTGGGGTACTTACTACTGAATCAATTGAGCAAGCAGTTGAAAGAGCTGGAACTAAGGCCGGAAATAAAGGCTGGGAAGTTGCACTTGGCACAATCGAAATGATGAACCTTGCTGGAATGATCAAAGAACTTTAATAAAGTAAGTCTTTGCCTTTACAAACTAGTTAAATAGGCGTAAAAACGTAGCACTCTTATTTTGGAGACAAGCACTATAAGAGTGATTTTTATAAATGTTTCTTGTCATAATAATCAACGAAGGAGCTAACCATGGCTAAACACACTATGGGTAAGAAGTCTGCTTTTAAAATTCAAAGAAGACTAGGTGTAGAGCTTCCAGGTTTAGGTAAAGCTGGAGCATTAGAAAGAAGACCATACGGTCCAGGTATGCACGGAATGAAGAGAAAGAAACTTTCTGACTTCACTATCCGTCTTATGGAAAAACAAAAAGTTCGTTTTCACTACGGTATTCGTGAAGGACAACTTGTAAATCTCGTTAAAAAAGCTAAAAAAGACACAAGTAGAGCATGGGTTGATACTATGGTTATCTTACTTGAATCAAGAATTGATAATGTTATCTTCAGACTTAACTGGGCACCATCAATTCCTGCTGCAAGACAAATGGTAAGCCACGGTCACATCATGGTTAACGGTAAAAAATTAACTGTTGGTTCTGCAACAGTTAAACCAGGTGATGTTATTACAATCACTGATAAAGGTGCAAAGTCAGGGAACTACCTACAAGCTAAAGCGAAGCCAAGATTAAGTGCTATTCCTGCTTACCTTGCTACTGAAAAAGACGGTGAGAAAGAAAAAGCAAAAGTTATGGCAGAGCCATTACCAGAAGATATTCCATTTCCATTCGAAAAACGTCTCGTGATTGAATATTACTGGAAAGTACGTTAATTCAAAAAAAATTAATTATAATAAAGAAGGGAGCAATTTTGCTCCCTTTTTTATTTCTATACTATAAAGATTAATAATTTTTATAAATGATTTGCGAGCCTTTCTTTAGCATAAGGTTTGCAAAGAAAGTCTTCTATCCCTAAGCCCACACACTGACTTAAAGTCTCCTGATTTATACTACCAGAAACTATTATTATTTTAGATATGAGATCTGTTTGTCTTATACTTCTGATTAGTTTGATTCCATCAATATCAGGCAATTTTAAATCGACAACGATTAAGTTATATTGAGAAACACTTAAATGATCAAGAGCATCGACTCCCTTCTGAAATACCTTAACCCTCTCAGCACCTAATGACTCAAGATCACTTTCTATCTTTCTTGCCGATACTAAATCATCTTCTATAACCAACACTTTCATTAACTAGTACCACCTCTTAACCATTCTAATATTATTAGAACGACTTTCAGATATATATAGATTCCCCTCATTATCAAAAGTTATTCCCCATGGTCCACAAAGTGAAGAACTAGATGCTAGTATGCCCTCCTCTTCATTATACTCAGGTGTCGCACACTTCACAGTCGAAGCTGATATTTTACCAACCCTAAGAGTTGTTAAGCCTGTATCACGATTAAGACAAATCACATTATGTGGATACTGATGCCCATTTGCATTTGCACCTTGAGTATAACAAATCTGATCCGCAAAACTAGTAACTCCTCCAACATACCCATCACTTGAAATAATCTTTGTAATTTCACCAGGATTAAGTGTAAGTCCAAAGATTGAAATACTACTCGCTCCTTGGTTCACATACTTAATATAAGAGTTAGTATTAATCCATCGGTCTACCACAAAAAAGTTACCATTGGCCTTTGCAACGGAATTAGAGTCTAACTGCAAATCTCCAGGTCGATATAACTTTGCACTTGCATAAGCACCATTAATGTCTCCATTATTATTAGGGATACCAATAAACTCTGAAATCGTTCCACTTGAATTTACTTTATAAATAATATCCGCATCGTAATCTGAAACATATAATTCACTTTGATCAGTTAAAGAAGTAATACCAATTGGATAGTCTAGCCTAGCACTTATAGCACTAGTATTATTATAACTTGCACTACTCCAAGTATTACATCCAAGGGCAAAGTTACCTATTACTGAATAAAGTTTATCTGCCGGAATAACTTGATTAAATAATGTTTGAGTACTACTTGTCTGATTAAAAGCTCTACCGAGACAATTTCTATTTGTTCCATTTCCACCATTATAATCAGTGTAGAAAAGGAAGCTTCCATCGTCAGAAATATTTAAATCTCCTAAGTTCTGCATATATGCATCCTGAGGATCTTCTGGGTCTGTATTAGAATTCCCATAAGCACCACGGCCGATTAACGTTGTAACAAGCCCCGTATCAAGACTCATTTTTCTAATTCTTCTATTTCCATTATCTGCAATAAGAATTGAGTTTGTATTTTGATCAAATTCAATTGCCCTCGGGTTATTATACCTTCTTGCATTTGAATGCTTTGCTAACTCATCATCATAATCTCCAGTAAATAAATTACCTACAAGGTCACTAGAGTTTTCAGTTGTCAAATTAAAGCTACCTATTCGATAATTTCCTCTATCCGCTATATAGAGAGTACTTCCCTCTACAATTAAACCAAAAGGGTTTCGTGCTAAGGTATTGGTATAAGATGGAGTTCCTCGAGCGTAATCAGCAACATTATTCCTTCCCCAAAAAGTATTATAAAAACCACCAGCAATTGTTCGACCACCAATTGTAATTGAACTTGTTGTTAAGTTAAAAAAGCCAACAAAGTGTCTATTATATTGTGACCAGAAAATTCCCTTAGTAACTCCTCCTTCGCTAAAAACTTCAAGAGCATAAGGTCTTATTCTTCCAGCAGTATCGTTCCAAGCACGATTAAGAGTTTCTCCACAAGCACCACCTCGCAAGATCCTTTTCATTTGACCTGTACTTAGAGTAAGTGCTCCCCCATGAAAAGATGCTGAATCTGAGGAATATGTTACGGCCATAATTCGACAACGAGATAAATCACCAGCATATAGAATTTTATCATTTGGGTCCATCGCAAGAGAGTATGCCCTTGGACTTCTTGCACTTCCACTATAGCCGATACTTCCATCAGTGGTATTTCCATTATATCTAAGCAGAGTATAAGCTTGATCACTACCAGTCATAAAATACTTAAATGCTCCATCACTACCGCCAGTATTACCGTAACAAGCAGCAAAGAGTTTTCCTTCTGATTCATCAAGTGCTAGCCCAACAGGATTTCTACACTTTGCACTAACTCGTGTCGCACCATCAGTATTACTACTCCCACCGGCTGCCCATCTATAACCAGCACCACTAGAGTTAAATCTTACAATTCTATGATTGTTATATTCAGCGACATAGAGTGCATCTTCACTACTAGAGTATACAATTCCTCTTGGATCTCTTAGATAGAAACTATTAAAAGTTTGCCCATCGGTACCGACACCATACTGAGTAGAACCAAATAAAGACTTTATGGTGTTCGCAGCTATTGTTTTTCCAAAAACAATAACTGGGGAAGCTGTATTATTGTAAAACCATACGGCATGTCTATATCCTTCAGTAAAAAAGAATCCTCCACTTGGGTATTTCGCAATGAACTCAGGTCTAATTCTGACTTGATCGTTTTGAGTTGATGTATCAATACCACTTCCTTGCCCTAAGAGACCACTAATCGTACATATTTCTCCAGCATTTAAATTATTACACTCATCTGAAAAGTAATTTACTGAAACATCCCAATCAATTTGTTGAGATTCATAACCATCATTTACAATAGCAGATATTGTATGATCCCCCATTAATAAGCTAGCACAATTTGGAGAAAAGGTTGCATCACTGACCATTGGGTATGTTGCTAAATTATTTGTATTTGTTAAAGAAGGATTACTAAGACCATCAACTAACCATTGAATAGTAAATGATTGCCCATCAGAGTAGTTTGCATCTTGAACATTTATCTGAAAACTTTTAGATGAAGAACAATTCATTTTAATTTTATTACTATTACTTGGAGTATTAAAGCTAATTGAAGGTCTTTCATTCAAGATAACATTAAATGTATGTGAATCAGTACTTGAGATAGAATCAGTAACTGTAGTCGTTAATGTATAATTCCCTGGAGAAAAATCACCACCACTTATATCACAAGCTGTTGAATTATTGCATGAAGCGATTGTACTTCCGGGACTAATGTCCCAACTATATGACAAAGGTGGATTTCCACTAGCAGAGACTATAAAGTTTTTAGTCTCAGAGCTCAATATCACAACGGGATTTGCTGTTGGAGAATAGGAATCGATACTTGCAACATTTGGATTTGTAACTGTAACTGCTGCAGAATAATCAGCAGTCTCACCATTTTGATCCGTTACACGTATCGTAATTGTATTACTCCCCGAGAGAGAGCAATCTGGAGAGAAAGTCACAGTCGCACTACTTGCACTACTTGAGCTCGTTAAAAAACTTGGACTACTTCCACCATTCAAAAGGAATGAGCTCGTTAAACTATCCCCATCAGCGTCAGATATTGAAACGTTCAAAGTATAAGTGTCTCCAATACAGTTAATTGTATTTGATGTTGCACTAAATAGAGTTACAGTAGGAGCAGAGTTCCTTGAAAGATTAAAAGTATGACTATCACTTCCAATAGAGTTTTCAGCTACAACCTCTAAAGTGTGGCTGCCTGCACTTAATAAATTTGAGTTAAATGAGTAGAATGGTGAGTTTGAATTTGCAACTAAAACACCATCGAGGCGAAAACTATAGTTCACATCACCAGAGCCTGAATTAACTTGTACTGCGTATGTTTGTGTTTGATTAGAAATTAATACATAAGGATCTGTATTTGGTGTGAAGCTTATTATTTCTACTGCTTCTTCTGGAGTAGAGTTAGACTCGAGTCCTTCCTCAGGTGTACCTTCCAAACCTGAAAATCCATTCCCCCCTGACTCTGTACAAGAGATTAATAAACTCAAAATAAATATGAAAAGAACAATTTTATTAGTCATAATAAAACCTAATTCCAAATGTACCTATTAATTCACTCGCACTTCCTTCATTAGCCCCCTCTAAAAAGCTATTCTGAATATCGGAGTAAAAGATTACATCTTCATTTAATCCCCATTCAACTCCTCCCCCAATTGAGAACCCAGCGTAACTAGTTTTTATACTTTGGTACTGCCTTTGAGTAAAAGAGCCACTAAAATAGTAATTA
>CAJXHA010000049.1 GCA_913053615.1 uncultured Bacteriovoracaceae bacterium
AATTAAAAGATGGTGATCTCTTAAATATAGATGTGACCACTTATTATAAGAATTTCCATGGTGATACAAATAGAACTTACTATATTGGGAATGTGGATCCAGAATTAAAACGACTAACTAAAGTTACTTATGAGTGTATGATGGCCGCAATTAATCATTGTAAACCAGGTGTTCGCCTTGGTGATGTTGGGGCCATTATTGAAGAGATGGCATACGATAATGGTTTTAGTGTTGTTCACGAGTATTGTGGACACGGTATTGGTAGAGAATTTCATGAAGAGCCACAGGTGCTTCATTATGGAGATTGGAATACTGGTATAGAGTTAAAACCAGGAATGACCTTCACTATTGAGCCAATGATTAATCTTGGTAAAAGACATTGTAAAACTTTAAAAGATGGTTGGACTGTTGTGACTAAGGATAAAAAGCCTTCAGCTCAGTTTGAGCATACCATCCTAATAACTGAAGCTGGTCATGAAATATTAACGCTTGATCCAGATGGTAAGCAAGTTCCCACATTAGACTAGGGTATTTAACTTTTTTATATGAATACTATCTTTGACGTACGCTTTGATGCGAATGATAAATTATTTCAATTAAAAGTAAGTGAGGATGCTCATCTTTTAAAAGATTTTCCAAAAGATTTCCCAAAAGATTTTTTAGCACGCTTAAAAGAATATGCTCTCGATAAGAAGCTCGATGTACTTTTAAAAGACTCCTTTCATGACTTTTCCCAAACACTTACTGAGCAATCTCTTATCCATAGTTTTAAAATATCTCTACATAATTTTAGAGGAGATACAATTATTGAAGAGACTCATCAAAAAGATTCAAGCCAATTAGTCTGTCGATGCAATTTACTTTATAAGTCAGATCTAGTTCAAGCGTTTAAAGATGTTCGTGGTAAAAAAGTTGATTTCTTTCAAAGAACAAAGGCCTCAATGATTTGTTCTGAGTGTCGAAAGGAAGTAAATGAAATACTCGAAAGTAGTGAACATGAATTTTATCATGGAGAAAAGCTTTCTCGTTATTCACAATTGATTCAAGAACAACTCATTGAGTACTTTCTCTTTGCACCTTATTCAGAGACGCAAATTCAATTAAGCCTAGATAAATTAGTACCGGGAAAAGCGAGAATCAGAGTCACTCGCTCAGATAAAAGTGTAAAAAAGGCAGACCTCCATAAAAGCTTACTAGAGTTTTTTCCCAAAGACATTTCTCAAGTGTTTGAAATCTCATTAGTAATTAATGATAATTAAGACCTCGTATTTTCAATAGCTTATTAATTTAATTTTCATTTAAACCGATAAAGTGACAAGGGAAATTGTCGACTTGGAAGCTGATTTTGGCTTTTAGGGGACAAAAGAAGGAAATTTGAATTAATGATAAAATAATATGATGGTCAAATTACTAAGTTTTCTATTCATCTTTTTTTTACAAAGTTGTGTGCAACAGCAGCAGACAATTAGTGACACTAATCAAGTGGCAAAGAAATTTGATGTGGATGACCAAGAAAATTATATTCTTTTTGAAGGGCGAACTTTAGAGATCGTTGATATCAATATTAATAAAACTTCCCAAGAGTTATCTGAGAACGTGACTTACTCATGCTATTACGATCAGGTCGTGAATAATATTGTTTTAAACACCACCCTTTGCTCCAGTCTTCCTGGACTTGTTTTTGATACTAGTGAGGGAACAATCTCTTGGAACCCTGGCTATGATAATTATTCTAGTGATCAATTTTTTGAATTCAAAGTAATAGCTGATGATGGTCTTTTTTCTGATTCAGAAACTTTTGTTATTAAACTCGTTGATCAAAATAGAGCACCAACACTTCCTTTTTTAGTTCAAAGCCAAGTAGATGAAGAAGCTACTTTAAATTTAGATTTTTATGACTCTGTAACAGTTAGTGATATTGATCCCGATGGGGATGCTGTCTTCTATGGTTGTGAGTATGAATATACTCCAGAAAAATATGCAAACTTAACGAGTGGACAAGTCTCGGCCATAAAGTCTTTAAGGGCCTTAGTCGACGCTTCAAGCACTCAAGCACAGTATGATGCTAATCTACAAGTCTTACTCAATTATGTCTCTAACTTCACTTCAACTACGCCAGCAGTTTGGTTTAGTTGTTCCGTATTAGATGGTTTTAGTTTTAATTCTTTAACTGGTGCACTTAGTTGGACGCCAAATAAGAATGCTCAAAATGAAGATAAAGTTTATCGAATTCGAATAACGGCAACAGATGGTATTGATCAAGATATAAATTATTACTCAATTTTAGTAAAAGACATAAATACTGATGTGGAGATGACTGCATTTTCATCCCTTGATACTTATAGTTTTAGTGATGTTATTTATACTTACGAGAAAGTTGCCATTGAGCCCATTCGCTTTAGTACAAAAATCAATCTATCTCCGAGTGCAGGTACCAGTAGTTCTTATAATTGTTATTTTGATACGACAATTGATGGAGCCGTTGCCAATACTTTACCATGTACAATGATTGGAATTACTTTTGATACTGATCTTGATCGCTTTGAGTATGATGGAAGTGTTAATAGTCCATCTAGTCGATATGAAATAAAGTTAACTAGAAGTTCTGAGAGTGCAATCTATGTGGTCGAAAATTTAAAAGATGTTGAGAGGCTTGATGACGATGGTGATCTGGTAAAGTTTACTTGTTTTTATGATACCACGGTAGACGGCTCTGTCGCTGATACAAATCTATGTAGTGATATTGGTGTGGACTTAAATACGAATACAGGGGTATTTCAATTTTTCCCAGCAGAAGTTAGCTCTGATACTAGTTATGAATTTAAAGTTGTGGTTAGTGATAATGACTCAAGTGATAATACCATCTTTTCTGTTGTGGTAAGAAATAAGTCGCGACTTGAATTTAAAGAAATTGACTTTGGTGCTAATCATGCTTGTGCTATTTCAATGGCACATGAAATATTTTGTTGGGGAGATAATACTTACGGCCAACTAGGAACGGGAGATAATATATATCGTCGTTTTCCTTTAAAGTTAACCGTGGATAATTCTAACTCAATTCGCTTTAGAAAATTGAAAACTTTTAATAATCATACATGTGCCTTGAGCTTTGAGGGAGACCTCTATTGTTGGGGACAAAATGATAAAGGGCAACTTGGAACTGGAGATACAAATAATAAAAACCTACTACAAAAAGTAGATTTCCCGGCAAGTAATTCGAGAAAAACGGTTTTTGATTTTGCTGTGGGATTTGATCATACATGTGTAATTAATAGCGCCACAAGAGTTTTCTGTTTTGGTAGTAATGCTAATGGGCAATTAGGTATTGGCTCTTCTCCAGACTTAGATGAGATTGGACTTGTGAGTGTTTCATTTAGTAACTTTCAATATCGAAATGTTCATTCAATCGAAGCAGGACTTGGTTATACTTGTGCTAAAACTGGAAATGGCTACCTCTATTGTTGGGGTAAAAATGATGTTGGTCAATTAGGTATTGGAAACACAATAGATCAAAGTACTCCTAAGCTTGTAACCAGTAGTGCATTTAAATTTGATTTAGGTGAAGCGCATGGTTGTTATATAGATGATGATTTTATTGCTTATTGTTGGGGAGATAATAGTCTTGGGCAATTAGGTGACGGAACAAATACAGACTCTGATACACCGATTAGTTTTCATGTGGGAACTTATCAAGTTAAAAATATTAAACTTGGCTCAAATCATACTTGTTTCTCTGGTATTGATGCCGCTCCTTATAATGATGATATCTACTGCTTTGGAAGTGGAACCAATGGGCAATTAGGAGATGGTGGTGCGAGTAATGAAAATGCTCCGGTAGAAGCAAGTGGAACAGACGGCCAAGTTAATTTATTTGTTGGAAATGAAACGAATTGTTTAATCGTCGAAACCGGTATGAAGTGTTGGGGGAATAATGGTAATCACCAATTCTTAACTGGTGGAACTACAAACTTTACAACTCCGGCAAATGTATCACTTGAAAACTTAGGAGTCACTGAAGACTATATTGTTTCTGTTGATATTGGGGAAAGAACTTGTTTTACAAAAATGAGTGGAGAGGCCTATTGTACTGATCTTGCAAATGATCTTAATTCGGCCTTAGAACAAGAATTTAATTTATTTCCACCAATTAATGATCGCTACTTCAAAAGAGTTATGGACTATATAACTCCAGGGACCTCAAATGGTATTGGTCTCTATGTAACGAGAGATGGAAATCTTAATAAATATGGTGCTAATGATACAAATTACTGGGATGGCAGTGGTACTGGGTTTATTAATTATTATGGTACGCCAATTGTTCTCGCAGATTATTATCAAAGCTATACTCAGAGTTCAGAGCATATTTGTGCTTATGATAGCTCAACTAATGATACACTGACTTGTTCGGGAGAAAACTCAAATGGAGAGTTAGCTAATGGAGCAAGCAGTGATGCATTTGGACAACCAAGCTTAATTAGTGCCGTTAAGGTTGTTAGTGGTAAAGACCATACATGTGCTCTTACTGCTTTAGGTGCCATTTACTGTAGTGGTGCTGGAGCCGAGATAGGACAGGGTAGTGCTGGGACTGCTACTAGCTTTACTCTAATCGATACAAGTGATTATATTGACCTATACTTTATCGATATTTTTGCTGGCGATGATATGACATGTGCACTCTCTGATAAAAGAGAGTTGTATTGTTTCGGTGATTATTATGATGATGAGCCTGTTACTAAAGTCAGTCTTGCAAGTGGAGTTTATCTAAGGGATATAAAAATTTCAGCTAGTCACTTTTGTGCTCTTAGTTTTGATGGTGAAACATATTGTTGGGGAGATAATTCTTCTGGTCAACTTGGGATTGGTTCTACAACTAATCAAGTTAATCCAGCACGTATTACCCTTGCACTTGATCCTGTAAATAAGTACTTTGATATTAGTGTGAATGATCAAAATACATGTGCGATCAATTTCCAAGGGAAGTTATATTGTTGGGGAGAGAATGGGCAACGTATGCGCTTTACTAATTTAAATTCTAATCAAGATTATCTTTCTCCACAGGCCTTTGTAGGAAATTAGAATCTTAGCACTTAGGTTTATTAAAATTCACAGCATTTAGCTTCTTAAAAGTTTTCTTTGGCTCTTTTATCGTACTCATCACTCGCTCGATGCCAACATCTTCTAAAATGTATTGCATCTTCTCAAAAAAGAGGGAGAGTTCAGGAACAATTTTTTGAAGGCACTTGGCCTTAGGCAGGCTCGCTTGTATCGTGGTGACAAAAGTTATAAATAACTCGGCCGTTGTTTCTTGAAGGTTATTAATTGTAAATTTATCAATTTCATACTCACTTGCATTATTTTTTTCACTCCAAACCGAGTAAAAAATATCTTCACTCATAATGAGTTCGAGTATTTTGATAGATGGTGAGCTGGCATTACAAACTTGTTTTTGAAATTTTTCTTTCATGCGAATGCTATCTCTTAATTGAACCAGGGCTGAAATAATATCTTTATTTAATCGATAATGAGCACCACCGACTTTTGTCTTATGAATCACCGCTTCTTCCTTGCCTAGGCAAACCATAAAAGGTGTGGGCTCAGCGTAGAGCGAAGTAGTGAAAATTAAAGCAAAAATCAGTTTTAACATAGGATTATTATACCCTTTAAAACTTATCATTTAAAGGGTATAAATAGAGGATATGAAAGAAATGAGTCTCACTGAACATTTAACAGAGCTGCGCTATCGTTTGATAAGAATTCTTATCATTTTAATCGTTGGTTTTGGTATTTGTTACTCTCAGGGGGAATTAATTCAAGATGTGCTTTTGGCGCCTTTGAGAGACGCTCTTGGAAGTGAAGGCAAAGTTGTCTTTATTGGTTTATTAGATAAAGTTCTCACTCAATTTCAATTGGCTTTTTGGTCAGCAGTCATTTTTTCATCTCCACTGTGGTTTAGAGAGTTATGGTTATTTGTAAAGCCTGGCCTTTACGATAAAGAGATTAAACTCGTCTTGCCATTTATCTTTTTAGGTTTCTTATTATTTTGCTCTGGTGTGGCCTTTGGATACTTTATTGTTTTTAAGTATACTTTTGAAACAATAATGAACTTTGGAGTCACAAATATTGAGGCAACGATAAGTTTAAAAGACTATATTGTTTTGGCCTCTAAAGTCCTGGTGTTTTTAGGCATACTCTTTCAACTACCAAATGTTATGCTCATAATCTCTTTTATTGGTCTGGTAGATAAGAAGCAATTTAGTGAGGCCAGACGTTATGTGATCGCTGGTTTTGCAGTACTATCAGCTATGCTTACGCCTCCTGATGTCATTACCATGATTGCCCTTTGGCTACCTATGGTTGTTCTCTATGAAGTAGGGGTGCTCTTAGTCAGTATGATCGTCGTACCAAAGAAGAAAAAAGAGCTGGAAGAAGTCTCCTAAGTACTTAAAATTGTATACCTTCTTGTGTAAATTATATTAAACATCTCATAGCTGAATCCGATAAGTTAAGTGGAGAGATGTATGTTAATTAAGCTTAAAAATGTGAATTACCAAGTTCCCAACGGGCAAATGGTTTACGAAAATTTGAATTTCGAATTATACCTAGGTGATTTCTTTGGTGTCCTTGGAAAAAATGGTGCTGGTAAGACAACTTTAATTGATCTCTTAATGGGCTATCGTCCAATCACTAGCGGAGAAATTTCTATCGTTGGTGAAAACCCAATGTCTTCTCATAGACGTAAAAAACATGAAATCTTTGTACTCTCTCATGACATTAATATTCAACAATCACATAAGGTTCAAAACTATCTTGAATTTACTTCATTTTTTTATGAACAATATGACAAGGGATTAGAGAAAGAGATGCTCGATTATTTTGGCATTGATATTAATGCTAAGTTTGGTGCACTCTCTACAGGACAAAAAGTAAAAGCTCAAATTGTTGCTGCTGTTGCTGCTAGACCAAAATTAATTTTGATCGATGAAGTAACTGCTGTACTGGATCCAGAATCCCGTAAACGATTCTTTGTTGTTTTAAAGCGTCTTAAAAAACAAGGTAATTGTTCCCTTATAATGGCAACCAATATTGCTGAAGATCTAAATGGGATTGTTGATAAGGTTTTATTTATTGATCATAAAAGAGCTGATGTTCATCCAGTAGATGATATTAAGCACTTATTTAATTTAGATATCCCTGATGAACAAGTCGATCTCAAACCAGATCAGGAGGATGCAGCTTGAAATTCCTCTGGCACTTTATGAAATCAAATATTAAGTACAATAAAATTGAACTTGCAATTTCATATGGTGCAACTTTAATTGTCTTTGGGCTTTTCTCCTACTTCAAAGGAGATTCAAAAGAGTATGCTGGAGACTTACTTATTTCAACGGCTTTTTATGCTCTTCTTTATGCATTCTATTCTAATAAGAAAAAATTAAATTTAAAGTATGTACTTTCGTTACCACTTTCTAAATCACAATTACTTTTAATTAAATCAGTAAGTGATTTGATTTTCTTTGTTCCAGCTATTTCTTTGGCCTTTGTTGGAGTTTATACATCTGAGTTAAATTTCTCAATCATTCCATTATTATTTATTCTTACACTAGTGGTTATGATCGTATCACTTATAATGTTTGATAGTGATATCGAACAACCAAGACTAGAAAATACTAGAGCAAGCTTTATTAACAGACTGATCTATGCCAGAAAGGGTGTAAACTTTTTCTTTATGGCAACATTAGCAACTTATACTGCAATTGGGATTAACTTCTCTCCACTTTCTATGGATGTGAAGCAGTATGGGGTGATCATGCTACTGTCTTTTGTGCTTATCTTTAAGTTCAATGCCTCTTTAAAGTTAATGAAAGATGAGTCTTTATCTTACTTTATGTTTAAACGTGACCTTTGGAATATGGGACTCAAAATGGCAGTCTTCATTTTTCCAGTCATCTTGGCAAAGATGTTAGGAGTCTCTACCATTAATATTTCTCCTTATGGAGATCATGCTGTTTTTAATATGATTCGTGAAAATAATGTAAACGAGCTTAAACTTGCTCTTAAGCAAAAAGACTATAAAACTCTAGTGGGTAAAAAGGGCTTTCGTCCCATTCACGCTGCAATTAGAGAAGGTCACTTAAAAGTTTTAGAATTATTATTAAAAAATGGTCATGATATTGAAATGGCAAATAAGTTTATTGATGAAAAATATCAAGGCTTTAAACCAGCTCACTTAGCTGTTCTCTCTAAGAATATCGAAATGTTTAAGAGAGTTCAAAGCATAAAAGAGTTTAATGTTGATTTACCGACAGAGAAAACTTTAAAAACACCACTTATAGTAAGTGCAGAGAACTGCTCTGAAGAGATTGGAGACTACCTGATTCAAAAGGGTGCAAATATTAATGCACAAGATGAAAAAGGAAAAACTCCTTTAATGTATTCTATTGAAAAAGGTTGTGATTCACTAACGAGTTTATTAATTGCGAGTTCACCTGACTTCCTTTTAAAAGATAAGAAGGGGAAGGTGGCCTACGAGTACATGCACAAAAAAGATTCTATGCACTACTTACTCTTTAAGCATATGCCAAAGACTTACTTCGAAGAATTAGAGAAGAAAAAACAAGAGGAAGCTGAAAAAGCCGCTAGTAGGGCAATCGCTTCTGAGAAAGAAAACTCTAAGAACTAAATCCTATTGTAAGGCCAATAAAGTTTCACGCACACACTTTGCTGCAAATGCATTTGAATTGCCAGTTGGATCAAGCATAGGAGCTAATTCAACAATATCAGCACCAACAAAGTTTTTCTCTTTTAATATTTTCATAAGCTTTACAAAACTATGAAAATTCTCGCCACCAGCCTCAGGAGTTCCAGTTCCAGGTAAATATGCAGGATCAAAGAAGTCCAAATCAAGTGTCATATAAATAGGTCGTGAGTTACTTAATTGATTTATTCTTTCACATAGTGAGTCTAGACTTGTGCAAAGAGTTTTATTTTCTTTCATAAAATCAAACTCTTCTTTTAAACCACTGCGGATACCATATTGAATGAGTTCATTCTTATCAGTCATATGATCCCATATTCTTCTAATAATAGAAGCGTGAGAGAACTTTTCTTCTAAGTAACCATCTCGTAAATCTGTATGTGCATCCAAGTGAATAATCACAAGATTTTCATAATTATCTAAGTATAAGCGCATTGGCCCGTATGAGACTGAGTGTTCTCCACCGAGTGTAAGGATTTTTATTTGGTCTTCTTTTAGTTTTAAATCTTTTGTTACACCGTGAAAGTAGTCATTAGTCATCTTCCACTTACTTGGGTAAATTGGAAGGTTTCCACAATCGATAACATTATAATCTTCTAATTCTCGATCAAGATAGGGAGAATAAGTTTCAATTCCAAAAGAGCCATCACGTGCACCATCAGGACCAAAACGAGCACCAGGACGAAAGCTTGTTGTACCATCAAAGCAAAAACCCATGATATGAGTTGCATTCTTATAAATGGCTTCTTCGTAAGTTGCACCTAGAAAGCAGCGAGAGTTTTCCATGTGCTCTAAATCTAAAACTTTTTTCATCTCATTTCACCAATCATACGCTTATGAAAGTTATTTAAACTAAAAGCAGCTTTGTGCCAGTCCATATTATAAAATTTTAGTTCTCTTTGTAGACTAAACATATCGTTAGATTTTTCGCTAACAAGTTTTGTTGGTTGAATTCCCTTAGAAGAAAATCCAAATGTCCAATAAACACCAGGGTAAATTAGCATCGGTGCAGTAAATGACTTCACTACCGGAAAGGCATTGCGCATATTTTGATAAATGCTCTTTATTCCATACTCATCTAGGAATGGATTTTCAGTTTGATTCATCATTATCCCATCATCAGTGAGAGTATTGTGAACATCATTATAGAATTCAGTCGTAAATAAGTTTGAGGCAAAGTCCTCCGGATCAGTTGAGTCTATAACAATAATGTCATACTCATTTTTCTTCGACTTTAAGAAAGCAAATCCATCTTGTGGGAGAATGTTTACTCTTTTGTCATCAAGACCACTGGTACATTCTGGGAAAAACTCACGACTAACTTCAATAACCCTTTCATCAATTTCCACTAGATCTATTCTTTTTATATCTCTGTGGCGAACAAATTCGCGAACAACTCCGCCATCACCGCCACCGATAATAAGAACATTTTCAACTTTCTCTTTTGTCATATAAGGAATATGGGCCATGATTTCATGATAAACAAATTCATCTTTTTCACTTACCATCGTCTTCCCATCAAGAAGTAATAACTTTCCAACCGCATGTGTTTCAATCACATCAATTTTTTGAAACTTTGATTGCTCACTGTGTAAAACTTTTTTAACTTTCCATCCCATAGAAAAATTCTTATGAAATGAACGCTCATAAAACCAATTATCTGTACTCATAATGACTCCGTGCAAATTTAACTAACTTTACTCTAATTAGGCCCTTTTTTAAAGCCTAAAAGCCGTGTTATAGTCTTAGAAAAAGGAAATATTATGTATATTGTCACAGGTGCCGCGGGCTTTATTGGAAGCGTTATCGTTCATAAACTTAATCAAGAAGGGATTCACAATATTATGTGTGTTGATCGCCTTGGAAAAGATGATCGTTGGAAGAACTTACGTGGTCTAAAATATTATGAATTCGTTCATGCTGATGAATTTATCGACCCTGAAATTCTAAATGCTATCTTTGATGAAGGAGTAAGTGGCATCTATCATATGGGTGCATGTAGCGATACTACTGAAAGAGATATGGACTACCTAATGAAAAATAATGTGGAGTTCACCCAAATTCTTTTTAGGTATGCTACTGAATACAATGTACCTATTTGCTATGCTAGTTCAGCTGCAACTTATGGTGATGGGGAACTTGGTTATAATGATGATGAAAAAGACCTTGCTAATCTTTCACCTTTAAATGGTTATGGTTATTCAAAGCAATTAGTTGATGAGTGGGTACTAAAGCAAGCCCGTAGACCTGATCGTTGGTTTGGAGTTAAGTTCTTTAATGTCTTTGGCCCACAAGAATATCATAAAGGAAAAATGAGCTCAGTGGTTTATCAGGCCTTTAATCAAATTAATGAGACAGGAAAAATGAAGCTCTTTAAATCTTATAAAGAAGGTTTTAGTGATGGCGGCCAGACTCGTGATTTTGTTTATGTAAAAGATGTTGTGGAAGCTATGTTTGATTTAATGCATACTGATCACGCTGGTGAGAGCGGTATCTATAATCTTGGAACAGGAAAGGGGAGAACCTTTCACGATCTTGTTAAGGCCACTTTTAGTGCGATGGGAAAAGATGAAGATATTGAATTCATTCCAATGCCTGAGGAATTACGTGATCAATATCAATACTTCACAGAAGCAAATATGGAAAAGCTGCATAAAGCACTACCTAATTTTCAATTTGCTAGTCTTGAAAATGCTGTGGCTGATTATGTAAAAAATCACCTTATGCAAAAGAGTCAATTCTTAAAAGTTGAAGGGCGTTTTACTTATGAGTAAGTTCAAAGGGGGCATAAAAGAAGCTGCTAAAATGTTACAAGGACTTGGGCCTGCAGCTGCTAAGAAGCTCTTAGAAGACATTCGTCAAAAAGATCCACAAATGGCAGCTCAATTAGAGAATAATTTAATTTCTATGGAAGATTTGCAATACCTAACACCGGCCATGTTAGTAGGACTTTTACGTGATATTAACCTTGAAACTTTTGGTCTCTCTCTTAGAACAATTGATCAAGATATCGTTGATAAATTAATGGGCATGGTTTCCACAGGGATACGTCTTGATATTGAAGATGGACTAAAAGGAAAACCTCGTAAAGTAAGTGAAGTCGAAGAAGCTCAAGAGCAAGTATTAAAAGTTTTAAAAGATAAAATAGATCTTGGTCATATTGTTATTAATCCAGATGGGGATGAATTAGTTTAAATAAAAAAAGGCCCCGTATTTACGAGGCCCTGACTCTTCACTCTGTTTATACTCTCAATTGCGTTTTTATAAATCAACCACACTCTCAAAGCTGATATCTCTAACGCTCGTATATTTTTTATTATCCATGATGTAACCATCATCTTGTTCTTTTTTCTTAGCTGCAATTTTAAGATCACGTCTGTGATTAATATTATGCTTTTCTAGGTGCTCTTTAGCTTCCTGACAATCAATGCAAAAGCTTGCTGTTGGTCTAGCTAATAGTCTTTTTTGTGAAATATCACATCCGCAATCTTCACAAACACCATATGTTCCATCTTCTATTTTTGTTTTAGCAGCTTCTACTTTTTTAAGGAAAAGAATATTTCTCTCACTTAGTCTAGATTCTAATTGCTCTTCTTTTTGTAAATTTAAAACATCGATCTCATCGCCTTTCTTTTCAGTATTAAACCTAGATGCCGTTGCTCCAATTCCTTTGTTGTCAGTAAGAATCTCATTGAAAAGGTTCATAAATTTTTGAGTGCTTAACTTGTTCATCCTAAACTCCTTTAAAGTTTAATCGGTGTTTCTGTTGAGAATCTTCCTGATTCAATTGCCCCATTCCTTTGAGGTGTCTTCCTTGTTGAGTTATGCTTACGAATCCTTTTGCAAGCTGGTGATGAAACTTCCTGTCTCATCCTCGTTGCCCATATAGTAAGCAAGGTCAGCGCCAAAGTTGCTGCGACGCTAAGTATCCGTAATAACTTGAAAGGTGAGTTAAATAAAAACTTTGCTCGGGGTGCGTTATGGGATTTGGACAAAAAGAACCGGTGTCACATGAAGCAAACTTAAGAAATCTGGTCTATTTCTGACCCCTCATCCATTTCATCTTGTAGGGTCTTGGCCAGAACTAGCGATCCAAGAAAAATTGTTGAGTGTAAAAAGATCCATAACATTATAATGATCAAGGCCTTGGTTTCGGCCAATAGTTTAATATAGTTTAGATGGCTCAAGTAGAAGGCAAAGTAATGATTAACGATAACAAAGAATAATGAGCAAATGAATGCAGATAATAGAGCGTATTTAACCTTAACTGATTTTGCGGGTAAGTATTGAATGGCTATATATAGAGTAAGCATTAAAAAGAGAAAGGGCTGAGTCAGGGCCAAAAACTTATAAAAGACATTATCTAATGAGAGAAAACTATTAATAAATGAGCTTAAGACAATCAAAAGAAAGGCTATAAAAATCCCGGTCATGATAAGTGCACTAGAAACAAACCTTCTTAAAAGCCACATAGTCACAATATTCTTGCCACGTTTCTCATTAAATATTCTATTAACACATCTTTGAAGAAAATTAATTAACCCCGTAGAAGTAAAGAGTAATAAGGCGAGGCTGCCAATGGAATTTACTTTGGTTAACTCAAGTGCTTCAAGCTTATTAATATAAGTAAGTAGAGAACTCTCTAATTCTTTTGACTTTAATAAACCTAATTGTCCCTCAATAAAATCTTTAAATTCCATCGGGAAATAAGAGAATAAAGTAAGAGCTAAGATCAGAAAGGGGATAAGCGAGAAAATAGAATAAAAAGAAACAGCACCACTATAGATAAGAATATCAGTCTCAAGTATATTGATGAAAATTTTCTTTGTCTTATTAAGAGCTTTCTTTAATTGATCCATATGTTTAAATTTCTACACATTTAAAACACCATAATGTGATTAAACTGCTGAGTTTTTCCCTTAAAGTATATGTATATTAGCTTAACACAAAGGGGTTAAAAATGAAGTTAATGAATTTTTTAGTTATTTTTACATTATTACTAGGTTTTAGTGCTTGTGATAGCGATGTAGAAGATACAACGGAAGACGTTGTTGATTATGTAGAAGATACAGCTGAGGACGCAGGGGATGCATTAGATGATGCTGCAGAAGATGCAGGGGACTCATTAGAAGAAGCTGCAGAGAATACCCAAGAAACAGTAGAAGATTACACGAATTCATAATAAATAAAAAAATATAGAGAATAAAAAAGGAGGATAATTTATCCTCCTTTTTATTTATGAACTTACTTACTCTTTGTGTAAATTAGTTTAGTGCAATCTGAGTTAGCTCACTTACTAATTCTTGTGAACGATTAACAAAGAGAGCTCTTTCCTCATCTCCAAGTCCTTCACCAGAAATTTGAGCAAGGTCTTGAATGTGGAAAACTAATTTCTTCGCCAGATCCTTCTTATCGTCCTTAGACCATAACTTAAATACATTTTGTACCAGATTACTTGCAGGATTAAGTACAAGTGTCTTTTTAACAGGGAAGTCAAAGCCACTATTTCCCATTTGTTGAGTCATCTGTTGCATACGCTTCATGTTCTGATCTACTTTCATATAAGCAGCACTAGTACTATTTTTAAACTTTTTTACATCAATTTCTAAATTGGACTTCTCTTTTTCAGCTTCATCTTTTCCAACCAGAATTTCTGTAAAGATATCTTTTAATTGCATATCTTCTTCAGTGCTATTTTCTGCATCAAAGATTTCTTCAATCGCATTATCAACTAATAAGAATTTAGTTTCAAGATCACCCTTCTTTTGCATTTCTGCATGTTGCATAAAGTGTGGATCAATATAAGAGTCCATATTGAAAACTGGAATACCTTCAGCTTCAAATTGAGTACGAAGGGCCTCATCACTTTTGCCTTCTTCAAAGTAAACGATTTTTCCTTTCATCTTCTCTGCGTAGGCCTCTGGGATTGCTTTGGCATACTCTTCAAATGTGAAGTATTTCTTTTCTTTATTTGCAAAAAGAATTTTATCTCTCATAAGATCATCAAACTTAGTATCACTTACAGCACCATACTTAACAAAGAGACCAATATCTTCCCAAACAGACTCATATCTTTCTCTATCATTCTTATATAGTTTCTTTAAAGACTCAGCCACTTTCTTAATAATATAATTAGAGATCTTTTTAATATTTGGATCTCCTTGTAGAGCACTTCTTGAAACATTTAATGGGATATCAGTGGAATCAATTGCACCCTTAAGTAAAGATAGAAACTCAGGGATAACATTTTTAACATTATCACTTACAAAGACTTGTTTTGAGTAAAGCTTAATATTTGATTCATTAATTGGTTTGTTACGATCTAGTTTTGGAAAGTATAAAATACCTTGTAGTGTAAATGGATGATCTACATTTAAGTGAATCCAAAATAATGGCTCTCGATCCATTGGGAAAAGTGTGCGATAAAAATTCTTATAATCCTCATCTTTTAAAGTACTAGGATCTTTCTTCCATAGAGGAGTGGTTTGATTAACGATATCCACATTAATAGGTTTTTTATCCTCTTCTTTTTCTGCCTTTGCATTCTCAGCTTCAATTCTCTTATTTTCTACCAGATCAATTAATTGAATTGGATTAGGCATAAAGTCACAATAACGCTTAATCGTTTCACGTAACTTCCAAGAATTTAAAAACTCTTTTGACTCTTCATTGATTTTTAAAGTGATCTCAGTTCCAATTGTCGACTTATCAGCAGCGACAAAAGTATATTCTGTTTCCCCTTTAGAGATCCACTTTGCTGGTTTTGCACCAGGAGTTCTTGAAAGTGAGTGCACAGTTACTTCTTCAGCAACCATGAAGGCAGAAAAGAATCCAAGACCAAATTTACCAATAATTTCTTCTGTCTCATTTCCAGCATCTTTCATCTTTTGAACGAATTCCTCAGCACCAGAAAAAGCTAATTGAGCTATATATTTCTCAATCTCTTCTTCAGTCATCCCAAGACCATTATCTTTAATCGTCACCGTTCCTGCCTCAGAGTCTAGTAAAACCTCAATTTTACCTTCTTCCATGGCCGCACCATCAGCACGATCAAGGGTCGCACGCTTAGTAATTGCGTCATTAGCATTAGAAATTAGCTCTCTTACAAAGATATCGTGCTCTGAATAAAGCCATTTTTTAATAATTGGAAAGATATCCTGTGTATTTACTGATATTTGCCCTTTTCTTTCTGACATCATAACTCCTTGTATTTTTTATATTTTTACTTGTTTAATATCCAAAACATACTTAATATGGGGTTGATATTACACAAGTCAAGGTTACTAAGGCAGAAAAAAATATGACGCTTAATCCAATTAATCGAGTCATCATGCTTACTACGGGTGGAACCATAGAAAAGACATATGATGAATCTGATGGAACCTTATTCAATCGCGAGACCGTTATTCGAAAAAAAATCGAAGAGCGCTTACGCCTGCCTTATACCCAAATAGAAGTTAAATCTCTAATGTGCAAAGACTCATTAGATATGAATACTGAAGACCGTGAACTGATCTATCAGGCCATCAAGCGCTTTGCCACATATAATG
>CAJXHA010000050.1 GCA_913053615.1 uncultured Bacteriovoracaceae bacterium
TGCCAATGTTACTTGCTCTTGCGGATGATGTGCAAAAGATTCAATCGATCTGTACTGTTTGTGGAGCTCCAGCAACCCGTTCACAGCGCTTAAGTGATGCAACTGATACAGTTTTATTAGGTGAAACTAATGAGTATGCTGCAAGGTGTAGAGCCCATTATCACTACGAGCCAGAAGATATTCAACAAGAAAAGCTTCCAATACAAGAAGAAGTTCAAAATCTGATTAATTAATTGTATGCTTAAACCTTTAAAAGACCTTTAAAGGATTAACTATGGAAGTATTAAACCCTGAAGTACTTATTTCAGAAGAAGAAATCGCACTACGTATTCTCGATTTAGGTAATGCCATCACCAAAGACTTTAACGGTGAGGACATCGTTGTTATTTGTGTGCTTAAAGGAGCATTTATGTTTTGCTCTGATCTTATTAAGAAAATTCACTTACCAGTTAACTTAGAATTTGTTTCAGTTTCATCTTATGGTGATGGAATGACTAGTTCTGGTAATGTAAGTATGGACCTTGATTTATCTGTTTCTATTAAAGATAAGAATGTTTTAATCGTAGAGGACATTGTTGATACAGGGCTTACTATAAAAACTCTTAAAGAGTATTTAAATTTAAGAGAACCAAAGTCTTTAAAACTAGCTTCATTATTATTTAAACCAAGTCGCAATAAACACCCAGTTGATATTGATTATCTTGGATTTGAAATTGAGGATAAATTTGTGATCGGTTATGGCCTTGACTATGCTGGACGCTATCGTGAACTACCATATATTGGTGTCTTAAACGCAGGCAACTAATGAAAGTAGAAAAAGCTGGAAGTGTTAGGGTAGATTTAGTTGGTGGTACGCTTGATATCGAACCAATTCATTTAATATTGCCAAATGTGGTAACTCTTAATGTTGCTACAGGACTAATGGCCAAAGTTACTGTTGAAGCACGAGAAGATGATAAGATAGTTATTTTCTCAGAAGACTATCAAAAGACCTATAATTACGATCTTTCAGATTTTACACAGAAAAACCTTTATCAAAATAATTACTTTGATGAGATGACTTTTATTTGTCAGCTCATCGCACTTTTTCAATTAGATCAAGGTTTAGATATTAAATTATCTTCTAATGCTCCTGCGGGCTCTGGGCTTGGGGGCTCTAGTTCTATGGGAGTTGTTTTTTATGAAGCACTTAGTGAGTTAGTGGGAAGAAAGACTGATCCTAAGTCTACGGTGAGAATGGTGAAGGCTACTGAGGGTAGAATTCTTAATCAGGGAATGCCGGGGTATCAAGATTATTTTCCTGCACTACTTGGTGGTGTGCTTGCTCTAAAGGCAAAGACTGGAGATATTGAGATTGAACAATTATATACAAGTGAACTTAAAGCATTTTTAGAAAGTCATATCACTCTTGTCTATTCTGGTTTAAGTCGTTCATCTGGAATTAATAATTGGTCTGTGTATAAAGCTTTCTTTGATAAAGATGAAAATGTAAGAAGTGCTATGGAAAGAATTGCTGAACTTAGCCATCAAACATATCAAGCTATTCAAAAGTCTGATTTTCCTGAAATTTTAAAATTCATTCACCAAGAAGGTGAAACAAGAAAGAAGCTTGCACCAACTATTGTCCCTCGTGAAGTGGATGAAATTTTTAATGTACTTAAAGAAGAATTCAATGATCTTGGGATAAAGATGTGTGGAGCAGGTGGCGGTGGTTGCTTTATTCTTGTACATAATGCTCAGGATAAGAGTAAGTTACAGGATAGAATTGCGAAAACTCCGATGAAAGTCTTGGATTTTAAGATTGAGTCGCCTAAAATAAATATATGAAGAACTCAATCGCGGGTATGTCATTAGGTGGGGGAAGAAAAGAAAATTTCTTCTTTGCTCTATTAGAGTACTTCGATGATCAAAAACGTTGGTTCCTTACAACAATTAAACAAGTAAAAGATGAAGAGAAGCTAGATAGTGATGAAACAATCACTAATTGGATTACTAATTATAAGTTGAAAGAGCTTGTGGTGGATTTTCCATTAACAAAGCCCCATTGTATTGGCTGTGAACTCTCATGTCCTGGTACAAAGAATTGTCATCACCCAAGTGTGAAAGCAATTCGAGAAGACATGCAGGCAATGATGGAACATGACAAAAAACTAAGTGATACTAATCCTAAGAAATACGAACAAGAACGTGTTGCAGATAATGAAGTTCAGTACTCAAAAAGTGTCATGGATAAAGAGACGAGTCATCATATTCTTTCTAAGTCTTTTAAAAGAAAACTTAAAAAAGGATATCTTCCATACTGGAATCGTCCCGTTGATTATTGGGTTTGGAAAAATTATTACGATCAAATTTTAAACGTCTTTAATCTTTCATACGATTCATTTGGAAATGTTAGTGTGATGTTAATGCATCGATTTGAGTACCTACTTAAGCACTTACCTCAAAATCTATCTATGTATGAATCTAGTTTTCATATTGCTCTCTTAGAGCTTTATCGCTCCAAGATAATCACTAAGAAAAATCTTTTAGAGCTTAATGACTTAGATCTCGCACCACTGGCTCGTTTACAGATTGCCAAGCAAATTGATAAGAAACTTGGTGTTTTTGTATATGAAAAAGAACTTGAATTAATTGCTAAAAATCCAAAGGCCTTTGATTCATTTATTTTGGCCATAGCGGGAATGGCACTGAAGAATTCTCAATTTAGAAATATTGATCTATTAAGTCCTAGTGATAAGGATCCGAGATTTATTGCACCAAAGTTTAGCAATTAGAGTTTAGTCTTTTATGATTCCTGCTTTCTTATAATGTCTTATGCCATACCAAACATAAATATATATAGCAGTTGTGATAAGCATCGCGATTGCCCAACCAATATGTCTTTGAATTAAGAAGGGAAGTTCAATAATTGTTAGGATTGCACCTGTGAAAGCATACCCATAGACATATTTTCTTCCCCATGTTTTACCTCGTCGATACATAAAATACACAAAGGCGTGATAGACGAGAAATAAGTAAAAAACATTTTTCATTGTGTTAATGATGACTAATCTTAATTCCATTAGGTATGTGGGATCAAAATTATTTGGGTTATTACCTTGTAGGTAGAGCATTTTGTAAATATAGTTCATATCAATTTTTGTCGGTAGGAAGTGTAAGTTGATATAAAAAATATTTAAGAAGTCACTTAAATAGATAATTATGGCGGATATCAGTAGAAATTTGGAATAATCTAAGTTTTTAAAATAGTCATTGAGCTTCTTCATAATGCTTATTATCATAGTTAATATAGAAACCGTCAAAAGGTAAAAGTATGTTGTGGTTAACCATTATTCTTCTTATTGTTTCCTTTGCTATGCTCTATTATGGTGCTGAGTTTTCTTTAGATGCCTCAGAAGTTGTTGGTAAGAAGTTAGGTCTCTCTCCACTTGTGATTGGAATGATATTAGTTGGTTTTGGTACTTCTTTGCCAGAGGCCTTTGTTGGTCATATTGCAGCAAATAATGATCAGGGACCAATTGCCCTAGGAAGTTTGATTGGCTCAAATATAGCCAATATGTATCTGATTCTGGGTCTGTGTTCAATGTTTGCAACATTGGGCTTAAAGGGAAGCAATTTACGTCCTCAGCTCTTTACTCATATGCTCTTAGGGGCAGCTTTATGGATTGTTTTAAAACAAGAAGTGCTCACTCTTATAAGTGCGATTCCTTTATTATTAATCATTTTAATATACATGTATTTTATCTACCGAGAGATTAGATATAACCCCCTTGTGGATGAAGAGGAACTAGAGGAAAAAGCCGAAGAAGGTAATGTTGGTCTTGTTTTCTTAAAAATGATTTTTGGCTTTGGACTACTCTTTGTTGGTGGAGAGTTATTAGTTGATAAAGCGACAATTATTTGTAGAGCACTAGGTGTGGAAGAGTATATTGTGAGTGCTATATTAGTTGCATTTGGAACTTCTTTTCCTGAGCTGGTTACAGCAATGATGGCAGCAGTTAAAAAGAAAGAGACGGACTTAATTATTGGGAATATTGTTGGTTCAAATCTTTTTAATTGTGCACTTATATTGGGTTCTCTTGGAATTTATGATTTTAAAATCACTGTTAATTTAAGTGTTGAAGTCATCGCTCTTTTAGTTGGCTCAACGATGTTAGTTTTACTTAATCTATTTAAAGTTAATTTTAATAAAATAATTGGTATTTGTTTCTTATTGCTTTACGGAGCAATGGTGGGGCATTGGACTAAATTATTTTAAGGAGTGTTTATGCAGGCATTTATGGTTATTGGAGCAGCTCTAGTTAATTTTATACTTGGTGGTGTTTGGTATTATGTTTTTCAAAAACATTGGTTAGATGCTAATCATCTAGGTAAGTCTGTTGTGAAGGGTGGGGACCCTAAGCCATATTTGATCGCATTCATTGGATCTCTTTGGACTAGTTATGGTCTCTTTGTGATTTGTAAACACATCCAACCTAAGGGAAGTTTAGAAACTCTCTCAATTGCTATTGGGTTATGGTTTTTCATTCATGTGGGCTTAGGAGCTAAGCACTATGCTTTTTCGAAAATAAAGTTCAAAGGTTTTTTAATTGATTATGTATTAGACCTGATTGGTATAATCATTATGACTTTTATGGTTTCTGTTTATTATTAAGAGTAAGTTCTAGTTATAGTGAATAAGCTCAATACCAGGGAACTCCCAAGTATAATAAGTTTCATCACTGGCCTTGATTTTAACTTTGTATAATGAGAGAGGGACAGCTCCAAGGCGTCTCACTTTCTCAGACCATTTTTGAATCTCTGCATTTAATTTATCTTGATAGAACTTTGCATCTTTAGGCGAGTTCTTGTGATAGTTAAGTTGACCTGAGTAAGCATTAATATTGTTTTTAGACTTTTGAGTAACGATATGAAGTAGGTTAACAAGCTGCTTGGCTTCGTCTTGAGAAAAGTTATTCTGCTTATTTACTGGAAAGATATGTCTTACATTATCAAAAGTTTCTAAATTATTCATATTTACCCTGTTGTAGTTTTCTCGATACTTCTTTTTCTTTCTTTGACTCCCGTTTGTCAAAGAGCTTTTTACCCTTTGCGAGAGCAATTTCAATTTTTACTCGTGAACCTTTGAAGTAAATCATAGTTGGTACTAGCGTAAGACCTTTTATGGCCATTGCCTTAGAAATGGTTTCAATTTCTTTTGCGTGTAGCAATAATTTTCTCTTTCTATTTTCTGGGTGGTTCCGACGATTTCCAAATTCATATTGGGGAATATTTAGATTATAAATCCAGGCCTCATTATTCTTGTCTATAGTACAATAGGCGTCTGTCATAATGCATTTGCCGGCCCTAAGGGTTTTAACCTCAGTTCCTTGTAAAACAGCACCAGCTTCAAACTTCTCTTCAAGAAAGAAGTCATAGCTTGCTCTTTTGTTTTTTGTGATTACTTTTATTCCCATAATTCAGATAGTTATATTAGGAGTAAGCTATTCTGTCTATCTTTAAACGCACCGTTTCTTCGCATTATAATTGTTTATAATGGTGCTGCGCTGTTTCACCGCTATGAATTTTCATGATAGTGCTGCGCTGTTTCACCGTTATGAACTTTTATAATGATGCTGCGCTGTTTATTCACTTAGAGAATAGGCATTTAAGATAATCGGTAAATCTTAATAACTTCAGAGAAATCTAGGGTTTCAGCTCTTCTTGTAAGATCAAACTCTAATTCTTTTAGCTTTTCAATGATCTTGCTTTCGCCTTTGAGAACGCGACCTAATTGTTTACGCTTCTGAGAAAAGAGTAATCTTATGAACCTCTCAAAGTCTTTAAATTCATCTCTCGTAAGAATAGGTTCCTCTAGTACATCATAACTCACAACAACTGAATCAACTTTTGGGGGAGGATTAAATGCACCAGGTGCAACTTTCATTAAGAGAGCAGGCTTGGTGTAGGCAAGACTTAAGCTTAATAAGGAGTTCATCTGATTTTTTGTATGTGCTCTTTCGTAAGTTTTTTCTCCAACTTCTTTTTGATACATAAGAGTCATCTTTGTAATATTGGAGACATTCAAAAATGAAATAAAGAGTTGGCTTGAAATATTATAAGGAAGATTAGAAACGAGCCAAATCTTTCCTGGGTGATCTTTGCAAAAACTTTCCCAGTTAAAGTTTAACGCATCTTCTAGAAATATATTTTGAACATTATCTAAACTCTCTAATTGAGGAATAAAGCGATCATCCATTTCAATAAGAAAAACTTTTTTACCTTTTTCACTAAGACCCTTGGTTAAGGTGGCAGGTCCTGGCCCAATTTCAACAATTAGATCATACTCAGCGGGCTCATCAGCTAAGATATTTTGTATTACATTCTTATCTTTAAGATAGTGCTGACCTAGGGCCTTATTAGCGATAGGATTTTTCATTGAAAATCCTTTTTATCAATAAACCTTCCCCTTGCATCCGTCATAAGGCAATCTGGAAAATTAACTGCATCATCTGTTATTAAACTCGCATAATGAGCAATCATAGCCCCATTATCAGTACAGAACTTTGGTGCAACAAAGTGGGTATCTCGATATTTTTTTTGCAAGCTCTCACGAATTGCACTATTACATGCAACACCACCACCAACGACTAAAGGAAGGTGTTTGTGTCCAAATTTTTCATTCGCTATTTTATAGGCATATTTAAGTTTTAAACTAAGTGCATCCACAATTGCTTTCTGATAGCCAGCACAGATATGATTTATTTCAGCTTCATCTTTAATCAGCTCAGGTCTATCTTCTAAAAAGACTCTTAGGGATGTTTTTAGTCCTGAAAAACTAAGCCTTGCATCTGCACTTGCTTTCAGCCCAATAGGAAATGGATACTTTAAAGGATCACCAAGCTTCGCTCTTTCATCTATAATTTTACCTGCAGGATAACCCAAGCCCATGAGTTTACCACCTTTATCAAAGGCCTCACCAGCAGCATCATCAATGGTACTTCCAAGTACTTTAAATGATGTTGAAGATTCAACTAATAAGTAAAGACTATGGCCTCCACTGATTAATAGGCCAAGATATGGGTATTGAATTTTCTCTGTCAGATGTATTGCTTCAAGGTGGGCAAAGAGATGGTTAACAGCAATGATAGGTTTCTCACAAAGAAGGGCAAGAGACTTCGCTGTATTAAGTCCGGTCAATAGCGGACCTAAGAGCCCAGGATTTGTAGTAACACCAATATAGTCAATGTCGTGCATACTAAGTTTTGCTTGGTCTAGAGCTTCAACCAGTAGTGGTTTAAGTTTTGAGAGGTGATGACGAGCAGCTATCTCTGGAACGACGCCACCCCATTTTTTAAGAATCTCTTCTTGGGAAAAACTAAAGTGAGATAAGAGCTCACTCTTATTTTCATCTTTTTTTAATATTGCAATCGAGGTGTCATCACAACTCGTTTCAATTCCTAGTACGATCATAATTGGTAAAACTATTCCATTTTGGGACAGGCCACTTCTTTAATTTTTTGCTCAACATACTTTTTCTTAAGTTTTGTGGCAAGTCCTTGTTCATCTTCTTCATACCAGCTAGGGGACTGGTCACTTGTATGACAAACAATACATTTAGCACTGTAATCCTTTACCGGCTCAGCCTTAATGTCTCCAAATGGATGTTCACCTGTTTGATTATGGCAGTTTAGACATTGAACATTCGCAAAATTATGCTCAACCTTGTATTTTGAATCCATCGCCTGCCACTTATTAGCAATTTCTAAGCGCTTTACAGGCTTTAGTTCTCTTATTGATTTTACATCTTTAAAGTGGGTATTTAGCTCTTTCCAATACTCAGTAACCTTTTCATCACTAAGTTCTTCACCTTGAATAATATCATCTTTAGTCGCAAAGCCCTTAGGACTATTAAAGTGAACACTATGACATTTAACACAGCTTGGGTTATTGGCAGCCTTCTCTTGAATCAGTGTATAGTAAGCCAGAGAGTGAGCAGTTTTATTCCAAAACTCAACTTGAGAAGTGTGACAAGAACTACAACCAATATAAGTCGCTCCCTTAGTTTCTTCAAAGGCCACTGTGTTTCCAAATTCTTTTTGCTCTTGAGCTTGAATTTGATCGAGTTCAGATTTGTATTTATCTAACCAAGTTGTAATTGGATTATCTTTTATTTCATCTTTTAATTCGTCTCTGATCTCAATTTGTTCATACTTAACTTCTTTCTCTGGGTTGAGAGGTACATTGAGCACACCTAAGTAATGATTCCTAGAAAGAACTTGCACAATACTGGTTTTATTTTCCACTTCAGGATAGCGTAAAAATGCTTGGGAGTGAGAACCAATAATCCAATTGATATCACTAAATGTTTTCGCAATTCGACGATCAAAGTCCATTCCACCATGACTTAAAAGCACGATAAGTTTATTAGGATCACTCTCTGTTTTTATTTCTTTTAATGCTTGGGTTAATGCTTTTTGTGGATCAGAGAAAGCTTTCTTATTTTCTCCCTCAAAAACATCTGGATTCACAACTCCAATGAAATAGAGGTTTCTCTTACCAAGGTTAAACTTTACCCAAGGCTTTGCTTTTAATTTAGAAGAGTCACTAAGATTAGCAATAAGCATATTTAAATTATTCTTCTCAACGAGGTTTTGTAAAAATGCTTGGCCTTGACTAAGATCGAGCTCACCTGGGACAAAGAGTCTCAGGTTTAAACGACTTTGTATCTCTGCCAGTTTTTGAGCAGTGAACTTCATTGATTTTTCATAATAGGGTGGAATGGCAATGGTTTGAAAAAGCATATCACCGGTATCAACATAAAAAAGTGAACCATCTTTTTGGGCCTTATGAAAATAACCCGCAATTTGAGGAAGACCACCGAGAGGAAATTTACGACAACCACATGGATGAGTTTCTCCATTAATATTATGACTAAAAACAATTTTAATATGATCAGAACCGCTTTTTACATCAATACGATCAGCATAGTCAGCATCCATCATCTTGGTAAACTTCTGACAACTAACCAATGATAATAATATAAGGAGGTGTTTAATCATTACTTCATCTCTTTTTTAGCCGATTTTGCTTGGCTTGATTTAGGGTATTTATTTATTACTTCTTGATAAGTTGCTTTCGCTTCAGCTTTTTTACCGAGCTTATCAAAGCATCTTGCAATATAAAGAAGTGATTTAGGAGCATAAGAGCTCTTAGGCCACTTGGTATAAATTTTTGAAAAGAAAGCTGCAGAATCTTCGTACTTCTTATTCCAATAATTAATCAAACCTAAGTTATAGTGAATAGCATTTTTTTGAGCTGCATTTACTTTGCCTTCATCTAGAACTTCAAGATACATCGCTTCGGCCTCAGACATTTTATTTGCTTCAAATAATTTATTTGCATTGGCCCAAGTCGCTTGGTTATTAGTTATCTTAGTTAAGCTCTTGGTTACACGTTTTGTGTAAGCTTTTTGTTTTTGAATTTCTGCTTGTAGTTTTTGAATATCAGTCTTCTGACTTTTAGTTTCAAGGATAAGTAGTTTTACCTGTGCATCTAACTGAGAAACATATTCTTCAAGAGTCTTCTTTTGATTCTCAGACATTTGCTTTTGTAAGTGATCTATTTCTTCTAATTGTCCTGTGGTATTTGCAAGTTTATCTTGTAACTCTTTCACTTGTAATTGAAGATCAGCAATAATCTTTGATGATTGATCATACTGAAC
Organism: uncultured Bacteriovoracaceae bacterium; assembly: GCA_913053615.1. Classification (GTDB taxonomy): domain Bacteria; phylum Bdellovibrionota; class Bacteriovoracia; order Bacteriovoracales; family Bacteriovoracaceae; genus UBA845. Next base: position 9,704 of record CAJXHA010000050.1, read on the forward strand.
AGTCATTTGATCGAACTTTCTTTCTCTTTCAATTTCCTGTGCGGTTTTAAAACAACTAGTAAAAAATAATAACGTAATAACTGATAAAATAATCTGATTCATAATTAACCTCTTCGTGGTTAATTTTATCAATAAATAGGGTAATGGCAAAAAAGAATCTTATTGATTTAAGAGAAGTTTCTTAGTGGCTTCGAATTCTGCTTGTTCTGAAAATTTTTGGCAAAGAACAGCATAACTCTTCGCTTTGTTAAAATACTTACGACGGTATGCTGACTTAGCTTTTAAATAATAAATTTCTGCTTTTCTAAAGAGACCAGGTGCATGAATTTCTGCTTTTGCCTCTTTGGCCGCAAGGAATGCAGCCTGAGCGTAACTCATCTCAACTTTAGGGCGTGTGGTCGTTAAACCACACGCACTTATAATGAAAAAACATAAAATGAGAATTAAGTTTTTATACATAGATTATAAATCTATTGAGTGACGAAAATTACTTTGCAGTAACTACGAAATTTCCTCTTCTGTTTTTAGACCATGCACTCTCGTCATGACCAAACTCTAATGGAGTAGTCTTTCCAAAAGAAATAATTGAAACTCTACCAGCTTCAACACCAAGAGCTACTAAGTAATCTTTGATTGCTCTTGCTCTTCTTTCACCAAGTGCTAAGTTATATTGCTCTCCACCTCTTTCATCACAGTGACCTTCAACTTGAATATCAATGTTTGAATTATCTTTTAAGAATTGAGCGTTAGACTCTAAAGTCATTCTTCCAGCAGAAGAAAGGTTTGAAGAATCAAAATCAAAATAAATTGTTTGTAATCCACCAGCAGTACTTTGATCACTAGAACCATTTAACTCAAGTGGGTTACTCATTGCTGAATCATCAACTACACTATCAGATGCACTACCATCTTTCTTTTTCGCATTTGAAGAACAACCTACTAAAACTAGAGACATAATAAGTGACATCGCCATCAACTTGAATAATTTCATTTAACATCCTTTTTTAATTGTTACTTTTTAATCTTTACTTTTTTTATAAGTATTTGCTTTTACGAGTATTATCGCATGTTTTTATTCTTTTTGAAGTAAAATTAAAATTGATTTACAAAAGTTTAAGACATGTAAAAAAAGAATAAATAGTAATTGAGTTTTTGAGTCAGATGAATTAGAGTTTGCGTTCCAAGATTATAGCATAAAAATATTTTTCGCGTTGTGTTTTTTGACATCATGTTTTCAAAGTTTTGACTTTTATACTTTTGGTTTTTCGAATTTTCTTATACTTACATTGATTATTTTTTGGAGGCATAGTGTTGAAAAACTGGCACGGGCCTTGCTTATATATAGGTGTGTGTGTGTTGGAGTTATGAAAATAGGATTTTTTTATAACTTCTCCTTATGTCTCTCAAAAAAAAGCCCGCCCTCTCAAGCGGGCTTTTTTATTTCCATTTTTTCTAATCAAAAATTTTTAAGAAGTTAGTTTATAAAGATTTTTAAATACTGCTGTATTAAGTAGGTAATGGCCCTTGCACTGCTAGTAGCAAGATCATCAAAGAGTGGGTTGTATTCATAGATAGCAAATTGAGTTTGAGTTTTAAGTGTTTTCAGTGCATGCATGATTTCAACACAGTGAGTAAGGCTTAGTCCATTATGATTTACTGCGCTAACTGCTGACATTATAGAAGAGTGAAGAGCATCGCAATCAAGGCTTAAAATTAAAAGACAATCTTCATCTAAGGTAAAAGGACATTGCTCTTTGAGATCTTGGATAAAATCCTTGGCCGTAAACTTATCAGGCCATAATGCTGAAATATACATTTTATTATTAGCAAGTTGAGATTGAGTACTCTTTGAATTTGCAAAGTCGTGAATGCCATATTGGTAAAGAAAGAAATCACACTTTGCAACCTGATCAAAATCTCTAAAAGGAGTTCCTGAATGCCTTTTATCATCTACTCTTGTATCAAGGTGTGCATCGAGGTTTATAACGGCAATCTTTTTATATTTCCCAGTCTCATCGAGTGCACTTAATAAAGGATAGATATGATCATGGCCACCTCCGAGGTGGATGAAGGGCTTAGTATTTATTAAATTGCGCTTGAGGCTTTCTTTTTCTTTGTCTTGAGCCAAGTGAAAGTCATTCATCTCACTTTTTTGATCACTGACTATCGCTTGGGCAAAACTTAGTCCATCGAAGTGATAATTCATCTTTTTAAATTGAGTAAGAATACAATCTGCTCCAAAACGTGCTCCTGCACGACCTAAGTTTCTTCTTACTCCCATATCAGAAGGAGATAGGTAAAAGTAAAAGTCTGCATCTTCTTCTTTAAAATGAGCCGCAATTGAATCTAGATATCTTTGGTTTCGCTTTTTCATTTGTATGTCCTTGATATTTATATCATACTATATAGAGGAGTATTGTGTTGCAAATGAATTGGTATGTCATTAATGGTGAAGATCATTTGGGTCCTTTTTCTGAGGATGTCCTGCGCCAACTTTATGAAGCTCATGATATTGAGGATTCTACTCTTATATGGCAAGAGGGAATGGAAGCTCCCATTGAATTCCAAGTTCTCTTTGATCAAGCAAATGATCAAGCAAATGAAAGTAATGAAATTGAAGATAATGAAGAATCACTAGAGAGTGAAGAGGTAGCTGATGAAGAGCTCCCTCCTGATCTTCCTCCAGATCTACCACCTATACCTACATCTGAGTTTCTTGATAGAGATGAAATTGAAGAGAGTCTTGACTCTGATTTAGAGCAGATTATTAAAGATAGAGATAATGTTCTGCAAGTAGACTTTGGAAGTTCTGAAGAAGAAAATAAGGGTGTTATCATTATTGAGGATGAAGAGGAGTATGAAGAACACGGAGACGGGTTTTTCTCTTTGGCCTTTAGAAGGACTTTAATTAAAGTTGCCCTTTTTACAGTTGTTTTAATAATTGGTTCATTTGGATTTATTTATTATAAGAATTACTCTGGTAGTTTTGATCGACCAGCTAAGATGGCAATCACTGACTATCAAAAATTACAAAGTATTGTGCAAAATACCAATCGTGAAAATAAGTTTGCATTTTCAATTGCACAAGATAAGTCAAAAATTTGGTTAGTGACTAATAATCCTTATGTGGGACGAGTTGTTCTAAAGATGAAAAGCTTAACAGGTAAAGTTCTATCCAGTAAGGATATTGAATTATCTTCAATAGGAATGTTACGAGGGAAGCTGGCAGAATTTAGTCAGTTTGAATTTCAAAAAGGACAGAATGTTGTTGATGGTTATTATGAAATAGAAGTTTTAACACCAACCACTCTTGAGATTCCTTGGATTGCGAAATTCTTCCCTGAAAAAAAACGACGCTTTAGATTTATTGATCAAATTTTAATTTCTAATATGAAGGCTTCGGAGTTTGATAGAGAATTGAATAACTTTAATACCAGCCGTGCCCGCAATGATATTGTCTTTTGGGAAGAGCTTAATCAAAAGTATAGTACATTAAAAGCTATTACGACTCAGATTAGAGACTCTATTAAAAATATCTTTCAACTCAATCGCAATGATTGGAATGAAAATATTACGAGCTTTGAAAAAACTTATCTAACAAAGTATGGAAGTTATTTTACTAATTTTGTTGTTGATAACGAACAAGCTTATGAGAAGTATAAAGAGCAAGACTTTACCAATAAGACCGAAGTTATTTCTCATTATGTAAGGTTAAGTCGACTGGCACGTGAAGTGGGAACTATCTCTGTCAATGCAATGGATACCTTAAAGAAATTTAAAGATGTAAATGATAATCAAAAGATGAAGGCACTTGAGCGCTTAGTGACGACACCATTTGATCGTATTATTAATGATTGCGAAGAAAAAATTAATTTTATCCAAACTAAATAGCACTTAGTCTTTTTTCAATCTCCGTTATATCAATATTAAACTCAATTCCTTTTTCAGTTAAAAAGTCATCATTATACATTTTTGAATAGCTTCTTTCTCCTAGATCACACATAAAAGTGAGAAGCTTTGAACCAGTGTTCTTGTGATCAAGGGCTAACTTGAAAGCAGCTGCTAGATTTAATGCGGAACTACTTCCAAGAACAATTCCATCATGATCTCTTACATAGCGTGCAAGACTAATATGAAGTGAGTCTTCGACTTGAAAACTTCCATCAAGATCTGATTTAGCAAAGTTTGCTGTTTCTCTCATTATCCCAATGCCTTCAGTAATTGAAGTTCCTGATGATTGAAACTCTTTGTGCTCTAAAAAGTGATGCAGACCAGATCCATAAGGATCAACTAAGTAACATTTAATTCCTTTTATATGCTCTTTTAAATACTTGGTATTTCCACCAATTGTTCCGCCTGTTCCCGCAGCACAAACAAAGAAGTCTAACTTTCCACTCATTTGTTCTACAATCTCAGGAGCTGTATGTTCATAATGGGCCAGAAAGTTATCTGTATTTTCAAATTGATTTGCCCACCAATAATCTTCGTTCTCTTGACCTAGTCTTTTGGCCGTATGATAAAAGTGATTTTCATCTTTAAAGGGTACTGGATCCACCAGTTTTAGTTCAGCTCCAAAAAGAGTAAGCATGCGCTCTTTTTCAAGTGCTTGGCCCTTGGGCATAACCGCCAACATTTTATAACCAAGACTTTTGGCAACCACTGCCAGACCAATACCTGTATTGCCGGCCGTACCTTCAACAATAGTCATTCCAGGTCTTAAGTCACCACGTTCAATGGCCTTTTCAACCATCTTCTTGGCCGCACGATCTTTAATACTTCCACCTGGATTAAATGATTCACACTTTATATAGATCTCACATCCACTAATCTCACTTAGGGACTGAACTTTTAAGATCGGAGTATTTCCAATTAAATCTGATTGAATAGCTGCAGTTTCCATAGACCACCTTTTTTCTTTTTAACTCATTGTAAGTGTAATAGACTTTTTAAATATGACAATGAATGAAAAAGATTTAGAAGATTTATTTAAGCGAAAGTACGTTGGAAAGAATATTAATCTTTGTCGCGATAAGATGGAGAACTTTGTTGAGACTACTTTAAAGCTTTTATATCCTGCGATGTGTAATCAATCGGCCAGCTCTGTTGAGCAATTAGCTAAGAGCTTTGAATTCTTAAAAACAGAACTCTCATATATTATTCAATGTATAGATGACGAACTTCACACTAGTTGTGATGGTAAGAAAATTATAAATGAGTTCTTTGAAAAGCTTCCAGTTCTAGAAGAGAGAATGAATGAAGATGCTAAATTTATCCTGGAAGGGGATCCTGCAGCTCAGTCTTTAAATGAAGTTGTCATTTGTTATCCCGGTTTTTATGCCATTGCTGTCTATCGTATTGCCCGCTTTTTTTATAAGAGAAATATCCCCATTTTTCCTCGTATCTTAACAGAATTTGCTCATCGTAAAACTGGTATTGATATTCATCCTGGAGCGAAAATTAGAGCACCTTTTTTTATTGATCATGGAACTGGTGTTGTTATTGGAGAGACCGCGGAAATTAATGAGCGAGTAAAAATCTATCAAGGTGTTACCCTTGGAAGTATAAGTGTTTCAAAAGATCTTGCTAATACTAAACGTCATCCAAGTATTGGAAGTAATTGTATTATTTATGCCAATGCTACCATTTTAGGTGGGGACACATTTATTGGTGATAATTGTACTATTGGTGGAAACGTGTGGATTACTAAGTCTGTGCCGGAAAATACCCAAGTCTTCTATAAGAAATCTCAATCTGAAATTAATGTTTAAGCTTAATGCGCTCTGAGTCTTTTGTTTTTTCAAAGACTTAATTCCATATTAAGAAAGTGAGCTTAAGACTTTTTCACTTAACATATTGTTAAGATCAGGTTAAAAATTATTTTACACATAACGTTGAAATATGAGCCATGTCACACAATGAGACTTATTGGTTCTGCCATAATCGGGAGAGACACAAATGTTTACCAAAACAATTATCTTTTTAATTCTTCTTACTAGTTCATTATTTGCAAAAGAATTTACCCTTACTTCGCCAGATAAATCCATCAAGGTCGTGGTTGAGTTCACTAATGGGAAAGTTTTTTACAAAGTAAATAAAGACAGAAGTCCAATTATAAGAAAATCTCAATTAGGAAATATTCTTACTCGAGTGGACCTTTCAAAAGATCTTGAGTTTGTGGGAGTTGAAACTTCAAATTATGACCAAGTATGGGAACAAGTTTGGGGAGAGATGAGATATATTCGCGATAATCATAATCGCTTAGTTTTAAAACTTAAAAAGTTCTCTGTTCAAATGAATATCGAATTTAAAGCATTCAACGATGGAGTTGCTTTTAGATATGACTTTCCAACTCAAAACCTAACAAACTTTGAAATTATTGATGAAGTTAGTGAGTTTAACTTTCACCGTGATGATAAAATTTGGTGGATTCCTGCTTTCCAAGGAAATCGTTATGAGTACCTTTATACAAAAAGTAATATTACTGACA
>CAJXHA010000051.1 GCA_913053615.1 uncultured Bacteriovoracaceae bacterium
GTTAAAAGTATACAAATAATAATGTGTAAAATAATTAATCCTGTTAACATTTCAATTCCTTATCTAATTAGAAGTAATTTTTTATCAAAATAGTTTCTATTTGAAAACACTTATTTTGTTGCGTTGCATAGGGCTGCAAAACTTTCGGCCTCTAAGCTCGCTCCACCTACTAAGCCACCATCTATATTTGGTTGAGCTAATAATTCTTTTACATTGGCAGGCTTCACTGAACCACCATAAAGAATAAAGATATCTTGCCCAGCGTCACCATAAGTTGCTTTTAAGAACTTTCTGATTTCAGCATGAACTTCCTCAGCTTGTTCTGGACTAGCAGTTTTACCGGTTCCAATGGCCCATACTGGCTCATAAGCAATAGTTAATTGATTTCCAGTGAACTCAATAGCTTTTTCACCTTTAGTAAGAGCACCTTCAAGTTGAGACATAACAACTTCAATTGTTTTACCGGCTTCTCTCTCTTCTAGTGTTTCACCGATACAAAGAATTACATCTAGGTCTGAACTTAGTGCATTGGCAGTTTTAGCGTTAATCTCTTTATCTGTTTCTCCGTAAATTGTTCTTCTTTCAGAGTGACCAATTAGAGTAAAACCACAACCGAGTTCTTTTAAAGCTTTTGGTGCGAGCTCACCCGTATAGGCTCCGCCCTCATATTCAGAACATGTCTGTGAACCAATTACGATATCAGTTGTACCGATTTTATTTAAACAAGTTGATAAATGCATCGCTTGAGGTGCAATACCTATTTTCATATCGCAAGAGTACTTAACTCCCACCTCATTAAGAGTCTTAAAAAAGGTATCAATCTCGCTAAGAGTTTGATTCATTTTCCAATTTCCTACCATTAAGTACTTTCTTGTCATATTAAACTCCAAATCTTAAGGCCTGAATTCCTGGTAATTCACCTTTTTCAATATATTCTAAGCTTGCACCACCACCGGTAGAGATATGAGAGAACTTATCTGAATGACCAGACTTTTTTACAGCACTTACTGAGTCACCACCACCAACTAAACTGAAAGCTTCAGTGTCTGCGATAAAGTGAGCTAAGCTCATTGTTCCATTTTCGTATTTTGGATTTTCAAATAAACCCATTGGACCATTCCAAAGAATCGTTTTCGCCTCTTTTAAAGCATTAGTGTAAAGATTAAGTGTTGCTTCACCAATATCTAGTCCCATAAAACCAACCTTAATATTAGTATCATTACAAAACTCAGGTTCAGCTTGAAATGACTCTGCGATAACGTGATCAACTGGAAGAAGTATTTTATTTCCCTTATCTGCTTTAAGGATAGATTGAGCTAATTTTACATCATCATCAGAACAAAGTGAGTCTCCAACTTCATGACCTTTTGCTTTAAGAAAAGGGTAGGCCATGGCTCCACCAATAATAAGTTTATTAACGCTTACAATTAACTTTTCAATAGTTTTAATTTTATCGCTAACTTTTGCTCCACCAATAATGGCTACAAATGGCTTGGCCGGAGAGTTAAGTATTTGATCGAGCGCCTTAAGCTCTTTCTTAATTAAAAAACCAGCATAGTTTTGATTAGCAAAAAACTTATTAATTAAATGAACTGAGGCATGCTTTCTGTGAGCTGCTCCAAAAGCATCATTCACATAAACATCACCGTACTGAGCTAACTTAGATGCAAACTCTTCATCATTATCAGTTTCACCTTTATCAAAACGAAGGTTTTCTAAAAGAACTATTTTAGTTTCATTGAGAGTAAGTAATTCTTTAACTCCTGCATCCACTGGAGCATCTGCTAAAATAACCTCTTTACCTAATTGTTCAGCCAGATAAGTGGCTACAGGTTCAAGAGAGAATTTTTCATCTCTTTCACCTTTTGGGCGTCCAAGGTGACTCATAAGAGTTAATTTACTTGCACCACTTTCAAGAATAAATTTAATGGTTGGTAGTGCAAGGTCTATACGTGAGGTATCAGTAATAACACTTGAGTCGTTCTTATCAAGAGGCACATTAAAATCAAAGCGTGCTAATACTTTCTTACCCTTAAAATCTGCTGTATCTATAAACTTCAAAGCCATGAAAGTTCCTTATAAGTTCTCACCAATATAGTTTGCTAAATCAACAACTCTATTAGAGAAACCAACTTCATTATCATACCAAGTTACAATTTTGGCTGTATTCCCAATTACATTTGTTAGAGCAGGATCAAAGATTGAAGAGTTTGGATTACCCATGAAATCAACACTTACTAATTCATCTTTCTCATATCCAAGAACACCTTTTAGTGCTCCGTTAGCAGCTTCTTTCATTGCTGCATTGATCTCTTGCTTGCTAGCAGTTTTCTTTAAGTTAACAGTTAAATCAACCATCGAAACATCTGGAGTTGGAACACGAACTGCATACCCATCTAATTTACCAGCTAGTTCTGGTAGTACTAAACCAACAGCTTTTGCAGCACCAGTTGTAGTCGGAATCATACTCATTGCAGCTGCACGAGCACGTCTTGGATCACTGTGATTACCATCTAAAATATTTTGATCAGATGTATACGCGTGAACAGTTGTCATCATTCCATTTTCAATTCCAAAAGTATCATTAAGAACTTTTGCAACAGGAGCTAAACAATTAGTTGTACAACTTGCATTTGAAACGATGTGATGTTCACTTGCCTTATATTCAGAGTGGTTAATTCCAAAAACAAATGTTCCATCAAGGTCTTTACCAGGAGCACACATGATAACTTTTTTAACAGTTCCATTTAAGTGCTTACCAAGACCAGCTTTATCTTTAAAAATCCCAGTTGCATCAATAACGATATCTACATTTAATGAAGACCAATCAATTTCAGATGGATCTCTTTGAGCAAATACTTTAATTGTAGAGCTTCCAGCAGTGATAGTGTCTCCAGCTAATGAAACTTCACCAGGAAAACGACCATGAAGAGAGTCATATTTTAAAAGTCTTACAAATTGCTCTGGATCTCCAGGATTATTCGCAGCAACAATTTCCAAGTCTTTGAACATTCCTTCTTGCTTTCTTTTTTCAAATTCTCTAATTACTGTACGACCGATACGGCCAAGACCATTGATTGCTAAACGAGTACCCATTAGTTACCACCTTTTGAATTAATTTTTTTCAAGAATATGCCATATATTGGGACCTTTGATAAGTCTAAAACTAGATTTATGTGCGCTTTTAGGTAATAATGACGGTCCAATAGTTAAGGATTTATTATGCAAAGAGTTATGATTAAGGATTTAAGGCCTAAAGAGGAGATTGAATCCAGTTATTTAGTGAAATTTATACAATTAGTCGAAGCTAGAGATGGCAAAGAATACTTAAATATAATCCTTAGCGATGCCAGTGGAGACATTGAAGCTAGAGTATGGAATGAAGCAGCTAACTTAGCTCAGACGATTGATAAAGGACAATTTGTTCAAGTTAAAGGCAAGGCCAATATTTATCAAGGAAAGAAGCAATTTATTATACAGTCGATAGAATCAATTGGTGCAGACGCTGTTGATGAAAAAGACTTTATTCATAGTGCGAAAACAGATGCAGATGAAATGTTCAGCCAACTCTATGCAATCGTTCAAAACCTTGATGATGTGTATATTAAAGATCTTCTGACAATGATTTTAGATGAAAAAGAAATTCAAAGAAGATTAAAATCATGGCAGGCAGGAAAGAGTATTCACCATGCTTATAAAGCGGGCTTACTTGAACATATTTTATCTTGCGTAAACTTATCACTAACTTTAAGTGATCACTATAATGTTAATAAGAACTATGTGGTCGCAGGTGCAATATTACATGATCTCTGTAAGATCTATGAACTTAGTGATGGTTATAATGTGGATTATACCGAAGAAGGAAAACTTGTTGGTCACCTAGTAAAAGGTGTCGAAATCGTAGAAAAGTATTCTTATAAGATTAAAGGTTTTCCATATGATTTAAAAATGCACCTTAAGCATATTTTATTATCTCATCATGGATTTTATGAATATGGTTCTCCTAAATTACCTCAGACTTCTGAAGCGATGCTCTTGCACTTAATTGATCATATGGATTCTAAAATGCATGCCTTTGAAACCATTAAGAGAAATGATCAGAACACAGGTCATTGGAGTGGCTTTGTTAAGCATCTAGACAGAATCATTTATAAAGATGAGTTACCATTCTACCCAGACTACCAACAAGCTGAAGCAAAAGAGTCTGGCAAAACCACGAGTAAGAAAAGCTCAGCACCAAAAAAAACTGGTGGAAAAAGTCATAAAAATCAAGAGGTTAAGCAAAACCTTGGCAATTTATTAAAAGATTTTAAGGTCGACTAGGTAACCTTTTAATGAGTTTTTTCGTTATACATATGTATGAAAGATAAGACTGACGATCAATTAGTTGATCTAATAAAAGAAAATAATAAAGAGGCCTTTAAGGAGTTATTCTCTCGTTATGAGAGTATACTTTTAAATTATCTTTCACGCTTTTTTTATCAAAGTGAAATTCGTGATGAAATTTTTCAAGAAACAATCCTAACAATGATTTCAAAAATACATTTTTATGAAGCTAGGAATGATCTTCAAAATAGTTTTAAGTCTTGGCTTTTTAGAATCGCAACCAATAAGGCAATTGATTTTAAAAGAAAGAATAAGCCTAAAGAGATTATGCTAACTGAAAATTTTGAAATATCTCTAGAGAATCAATTTATTAATGCAGAAGAGATAAAACTATTAAGAGAGGCCATCTCACAATTACCTAAAATGCAATCGATCATTCTCACTCTTAGAGTAATCGATAATATGAGTTTAAAAGAGATCTCAGTTATTTGTTCTATAAATGTAAATGCAGTGAAACAAGCACTATATAAAGCACGTAAAAACTTGATGTTGAATTTCATTGATATTGGAGGTGAGTATGGAGCATCCTAAAAAAGCTACACTCCTCGCTTTCTATGAGAATACAACAAGTAAGAAGCTAGATGCTCGTCTTAACTCTCACCTTGAAGAGTGTGAAAGCTGTCAACGAGTACTAAAACAATTTATGTTACAAGATAAATACCTCACAGAGAGTGAGAGTGAGCTTGCACTAGAGGTCAATCAAAAGGATGAACTTTTTTCTAGTGTTTTCTCCATTATGGACTCTAGGCAAGAGCAAAGAGAAATAAGAAAAGAGAAACTAAATAAGAAAATAGAAACAGGACAAAGATTAAAACAAGGGGCTTCAAAAAAGTTAGAAGACTGGATTCTTTCTCCTGTGATGGGCTTAGCTCTTTCGCTTATTTTAATTCTATTTTTAACAATTAAACAAAGTCGAGATGTTGAATATAAGAAAAATAAAGTATTTGAATTACAAACGATGACGATGGAGGGAGGGGCCTCGTGAAATGGATATTATTAACTTTAATAAGCACAAGTGTATTTGCTCAAATTAAATACTCTCAAGGAAAATTTGCACCTTTTACCTTTAAAGATCAAAACTTTAAGAGCTTATTAATTAAGTCTGCTCAAGAACTTAATATAAGGCTTGTTATTGGAGACTCTGCAAAAGGTCTAGATGAAAAGGTTTTCTTAAAAGTAAATAACCCTATGACTAAGCTTGAGATGCTTGAGCTTTTATCGGTGTTGGCTTCGGAGAGAGGTCTTACTCTAAATACCGATGAAAATGAATGGTGGGTGATGCACTCAAGAGATATGCGCTACTTTCCAAATAAAATCGTAAAAAAAGGAGAGTTTCCAAAGAGTGATGAATTTATTCTCTACTATCATCAACTTAAAAACCCTCTAAGTCATGACGTTTCTAGAAATATGCGACCATTTCTATCTCGCTATGGACGAGTCATAAGCTTTGGTGATGGTCATAGTATTATTCTTAGTGATCAGGCAAATAATGTAGATAGGCTAATCAAAATTATGGATGTTATGGACAAAGAAGTTGCGGTCAAAAATAAAGTTCGCCATGCACGAGAAAAGTCCAAACTTAAAATGAGTGATTATCAAGAATTAAAAAGAAAGTATGAAGAGGCGATGGTCGAAAATAAAATACTAAGAGAGAAAGCAGCTCCTGCTGAGGAGGTAAGATGAAAGTAATATTATTAAGCTTAATAGCAGTTTGTGCTTTTGCTCAAATTAAAAAAAGTGGAAATGACTGGGAAATTGAAAAGAATAAAGTCGATTTGAAGTCCCTCGCTCGCTCATATGCGATTGAAAAAGATTTAAATTTAACTATTCCACATGACTTTAAGAATTCAAGTATAGAGATTTATGGCTCAAAAATTATAAAGAAAGATGAAATAGATAAATTTGTTTCAAAGGTATTTTTTGAGCAAGGATATACTTTTATAATCCGTGATAGTCTACTCCAAGTAGTCAATATGCGCGATGTACGTTATCAGTCAGTAAAGATGTATAAAGATATTAAAAAAGTACCACGTACTTATAATATTGTTCAATATACAACGAATACTACCCATATTCCTTCTCGTGATATCTCTATGAATCTGCGTCCTTTTATGGGGAGATATGGAAGAATCATAGATGAGTCTAATGGCCAATCAATCGTTGTTCAGGACTCAGCTCTAAATATTCATCGAGTTCATCAAATTATAAAATTACTCGATACTCCACTTTATCAAAAGCGCTTAGAAAGATTGCGAGCAATGAATAAAAAATTAGATCCAGAATTAGTTTATGAGGAATCGTTAACGGAAGTTTTATCTGATCAGCATGTCTTATTTATCATCCTTTTCTCTTTATTAAGCTTAGTAATAGGTTTTGGTATTCGTGGTTACTTAATGAAGAGGATTGAAGGAGGTTGGTAATGAAAGGTCTCACACTTGGTTTACTTATTTTAATGAGCCTTAAGGGCCATAGCTTAGAAGTGATAAGGCATGATTTTTATGAAGGAGATCTAGAGCTTAAAATAGTTCAGGTTCAACCCTATGACTTTGAAACAATGAAGCTTATCAATGAGAATAATCGAGAGATGCGTTTAGTTTGTGCCAATAATCGAGCCTATGATAGCAATAAAGAGCCTTTTATTTTATTTCGCAATTATTATGGAGTTAACTTTTATCGCTTTAGTTTTCCAAGTGAAAAGCTTTGCCAAGAGCTTTATGACTATTTAATGCATACTCATCTGGGAATTGATGAGGATGATCCATTAAAAATTACCCTATCTAAGAAGAGTTTTTCAGTTAAAAGGATTATTTATCCAAGTGTTGATCCATTTGCTATGGATGGAGATTGGCGTGATTTTCTCCCTAAGGATAAGGTTAAGATCATCAAAGATGTAGAAAAGAATGAATTAAAGATGGAAATCCTTAATTAAGGGCTGTATTTTTTTCAATCGGACTCAGTGATTTCCCTTATTTATGTTATATATCCTCAAAATTAATAAAGGATGCCCAACATGAAACTCTTAGCGATTTTATCACTCGTTTTCTCTTTTAACCTTTTTGCCCAATACAATGATGGTTTTCACTCTGAGCCGGAAATCACTTGTCGTTCAGGGAATTGTTTATTTGTTAATAATTCAATTTTTGAACTTATTACCTATGAAGATATAGATGGGTATGAGTTTACTAAAATGAATATGTCAGCTGATCTCATCGATGTTTTTGCAGGTGTTATGGAAGCTTGTTATACCGGTGATCAAAAACAAGTTCATCGTATTGCTAGTCTAATGCGTGGTAAGAATGAAGCCAATTATTATAATGGTGGTCATATGAGAGTAGTTAATTTAGCAACATCTGATTTAGATGAAGAAGTTGCGATTACTTTTCAATATGTAACAGATTATACTGGTGATAGTGTGCATATTAGAAATATTTATGTTGTTCCTTGCGAGTCAGAAACGAAATAAATCAATTGCGTTCTTATAACATATATCTAAAACCTCCTGCTCTGGGAGGTTTTTTATTTCTGCAATTTTCTTAACTATAAAAGGTAAGTAGTAAGGAGCATTTTCTTTACCTCGATGAGGTGTCGGTGTTAAAAATGGAGAATCAGTTTCAGTCAGGATTCTCTCAATAGGACAAAGTTCAACTATGTCTCTTACTTCCTGTGCTTTTTTAAAAGTTATAATTCCATTAAAACCTAGATAAAAGCCCAGATCAATTGCTGTTTGAGCAAGCTTAGGACCCGAGGTAAAGCTATGGATGACACCCTTTCTTTTTAAATTTGGTGCTTTCTCGTTTAAAATTTCGATCATATCCTCATCAGCATCTCGTGAGTGGATGATAACGGGTTTATCATTTCTAATGGCAATATCGAGTTGTTCCCGAAAGACTTCTTTTTGCACATCTCTGGGGGAGTTATCATAGTGATAATCAAGTCCAATTTCCCCAACAGCTAGCATTTTGGGTTCACTTACTCTGGACTCAATTGTCTCTAGCGCTTCTTTGGTAGAGAGCTTTGCATCGTGAGGGTGAATGCCTTGAGAGAAGTAAACTTGTGGGTATTTATTTGCGAGCTCCATGACGGCATCAAAATTATCTGGCTCAACAGCAATAGTAATAATTTTCTCAATGCCTTGGTCACTAGATTTTTTTAGGATTTCATCTAGTGACTCATTTTTTAGATAATCTAAGTGGCAATGGGTCTCAATTATTTTAGTCATTCTATTTTAAAAGTGACTCTATGATTGATCGCATATGAACGGTTGGTACACTCCCTTCAATTTTTCTACCATTGATAATTATAGTAGGTGTTGAACGAAGATTGTATTGGTCACCAGCATTCATTGTTTGCTGAATAATATCTTTTAATTTTTGATTATTAAAACAATCTGTTAATCCAAATTCCTTGGCCCATAGGTCTAAGTTTTCTGCACTCAATTGAGATTGTCTTTCAAAAATAACATCATGAACTTCTGCAAATTTCTCAGTATCACAAGCGGCAAGGTAAGCAGCTTTACAAGCGTATGGGTGCATATTTCTTTTTACTTTTGGATTACAGTTCATATCAAGTGGATAAAAATAGTATTGAACATTAACTTTGTCTTCAAAACCACGAATAATGTCAGGGATCTGCTTTGAAACGGACTGACAAAATGGACACTGAAAATCAGAGAAGATGCTAATAACTACTGGAGCTTCTTCATTAGATTCAAATGCCTTATTAATTTTATAAGGAGATTCAAAAACAGGATTTCCAAGATCTTCTAATGATTCAAATTGATTTACATATTGCTTTGAGAGACTTGATTGTTGATCTTGTTTCCCTTTAAAGTATGAGTTCATATAAAGTCCAGGTAGGATTAAAACCAGTGCAAACATACCTGAGATAAGTGGCGAAACTTTTATACCAACTTC
The DNA here is from genome assembly GCA_913053615.1 of uncultured Bacteriovoracaceae bacterium. Classification (GTDB taxonomy): domain Bacteria; phylum Bdellovibrionota; class Bacteriovoracia; order Bacteriovoracales; family Bacteriovoracaceae; genus UBA845. The sequence goes on from CAJXHA010000051.1 coordinate 9,300, forward strand.
ACTATATTTAAAATAAAGAAAAGCTGTAGCAAAAGAAAATAAATAATAGAGTGTACAGAATTGGCATAGACCACCAAGTCCTATAATTGAATAAAGTAAAAGGGCAACACAACCAAGAGCATTTGCAAAAATAATTAATTTATTATTTGCTTCCATTTGAACACTTGGAAAAATGGCTCCAACTAAACCAACGATACCGATGACTATTCCAAAAAATGATGTTGGTATATAAAAAATATGTCCCAGTGCTGATGTGGTGGCCTTATTACATCCCCAAAAACCAGTACCACTACAAAGACCTTCACCAGAACCTAAGCCTGTTGGAAAGTAAGTTTCATAAAAGTGACTTGTTAAGTAAGTTCCAACAAAAATCATTCCAATTGAAAATAGAATGTTTAGTGTATGGGGTAGGGTTAAACCATTAGTTGTTAATGTCTTTTGTTCACTCATAAATTTTCCTTTTGGAAATTATACTATAATGTCCATATATTCCAATTTCTTTTACTTGTCTTATTTCTTCGATAACTATTAAACTTATTGTCGCAGTGTGTACAATTCTCATCCACTTCAATAATACAGTTTGGAAAGTTCTTCTTTAAAATGTCACATGCTTCACGATGTAAATCAAAGAAAAGTTTGTCATTTTTTTGTAAAAAGTGTGGAGAAGCGGGAAAATTATCTCTAAATTCACTGGTAACTTCGAAATGACAAACATGAATTGAAGGGCCTATAAAAGCGTACTGAGGTTTAATACTTTTTACTTCTTTAGTACTCAGTATACCCTTTGCAAGACCGGCCCAACCTGCATGTAGAAAAATAGATTTATTCTCTCCATAAAGTACGATGGGCATACAATCAGCAGTCTTTATAGCTATAGGCTCTTTATTCCCATTATCAAATAAGATTCCATCAGCTTTCTTTTCGAGTTCATCAATTGTGACAATATCTTTACTATGAACTTGATGGACATGGAGACACTTAAATTGTGGAACTTGATCGTAGATTTTAAATTGACCAAACTTTAATTCTCGAGAGTAAATAATCTCACTCATGAATATCCTCTACTAAGACTTCTAGTACTTTCTTAAAAATATCTGGAGGAGGAGTTGTGAACTCAATATATTCTCCAGTAATAGGATGCTTAAAGCCCAAGGTTTTTGCATGGAGAAATGGATGTTCATAATCTTTGAGCAGGGGGCGCAGCTTAGTTGGGAGAACTTTTTGCTCTTCTTTTTTTCTTCCATAAGTTTCATCATTTAAAATTGGACAATTTAAAAGTTCACTTAGATGAACTCGGATCTGATGAGTTCGCCCAGTTTCTAGTTTCAACTCAACATGAGAAAAGTGATGAAAGTAATTGATAACCTTCATATGTGTAAGTGCTCTCTTGCCATTGGCAGCTTTTACTTTTGTACTCATTTTTAGACGGTTATTGGGATTTCTACCAATTAAACTCTCTAGCGTGTCTGTTTGGGGGAGTCTGACTCCAAGAACAAGTGCTTCATAAAAACGATTTATATCATGAGTTGAAAAAAGTTTTACTAATCCTTCATGAGTTTTCTGATTTTTCGCAACCACCATGACTCCACTAGTACCTTTATCAAGCCTATGAACGATCCCTGGTCTTTTTTCATTTCCTATCCCTTCTAGAGTTGGGCAATGATAAAGGATTGCATTTACAAGGGTTCCTGTATAATTCCCTGGTGCTGGATGAACCACCATACCTGCGGCTTTATTTAAAATAATAAGATGCTCATCCTCAAAAAGAATTTCAAGTGGAATATTTTCTGCTTTTAAATCTGTTTCATTGAACTCGGGTGGAGTGACCAATATACGAGTGCCCAGTTTTGGCATTTTTTTTAGTTCAAGTTTCTGATCAGATTTAAAATGACCATCTTCAAAAAGTTTCTTTATTAATGAGCGACTATAATCAGGAAGTTTATCAGATAGGAACTGATCTAGTCGTTTGAACTTATCTTTATCCTCTTGGCCGATAATTAATTCTTGAGGTGCAGACATAAATAATTAGGTCGTCTGAGTTGGGTTTTTTAACTCTTTTAAACGATGAATATAAGACGTTGCAACCAAGTCTGGATTAAGCTTTAAACACTTGGCGTACTGGTAAACAAATCCACGTGTATAAACATCTGCAGGGAGTTTAGAATAATCCTCATCTTCAATATTGCGAATATATGTTTTTGAGATCTTGGTCATATCGGCCATTCTCTCAACAGTAACATTTTTATATTCACGAATTTTTTTGAGGAAGTCTCCTGTGTATTCTGTACAGTTTTCTATTCTTTGTTCTAGTTCTTCATCACTACTAAAATTTAATTTGAATTTATTAAAAGCACTTATTTTTGAGACTTGCACTTCACTCTTATTAGAGTGTTCAGCATTGTACTGGAAGTCACCACTTTGATTCACATTATTACTCTCAGTACTTGTTTCAGACATCATCTCTGTTGCAGCTTTTTTAGGAGTGTAACTTGGAGTACTATTAAGGTTTTCTTTAAAGCCTTGTTCAGTTTGGTTTTGATTTAGTCCACGAGCATTATCGTATTCTCTTCTTTTTTCAGGATCGCCAATGACAGAATAGGCCTCTTCAATTTGATTAACGATAGCATCACATTCATCTTGGCTCATTAGTGAGTAGAGGGCAACGCTATCTCCTGAGTAAGCATTCTTAGCACGTTTATAGGCATTTCTTATTTCTTCAAGAGTCGCATTCGTTTCAATTTCTAAGATCTCATAATAATTTCTACTATCAAAATCCATAAGTCTCACCTCAGCTTAAAAGTTTATGTACAATCTTATCAAAGTTATTTACTAGTTTAGAGTTTGGGTACTCCATTAAGAGTGGTCGGCGTTTTTTTACACTTTGCCAAACACTCGCATCATAATCTAAGTAACCTAGATAGTTGATATCAACACCAAAATAGCGACGACATACGTTTTGAATAGAGAATCCAATATCAATATCATTTTGAGAGCGAACTTGATTCATAATGATATGTGGATTGAACTTAGATATTTCATGTTGAAGTTTCTGGCCCATCTCTGGGTTTATTTCAATAACTTTTTTTACTAACTCTACCGGTGTACTTTGACCTGTTGCTATCTTAGAGTTCATTGCCTGATTGATCAGTGGCTGAATATCTAAGAGTTCTTCAATCATTTTTAATCGACGATGATAAACGGACTTTATAAAGCGATATGTATTCTCAATAGATGTTGGTTCTGGGAGGATAACGAGAATACCTTTATCAGCTGAAATAAAGAAGTCTAATGTATTAAATGAAGTACCTGCACCTAGATCTAAAAGTACATAATCAGCATCAAGCCCACCGAGCTTTGAGAGGATTTTATTCTTGTGCATATTGCGAAGGTTTGCCATCCCAAGTTCATCCTGGGCACCGCTGATAATTTTTAAATTCTTAATAGGTGTCGGAACAACAAGATCATTTATATCGCTTACTTTTTTAGAAATATAATCACTTAATGTTTTTTCTGGAATAGGAATACCTAAACAGGTGTGCATATTTGCTCCACCTAAATCGAGATCAACTGTAACAACTTTGTATCCCATCAGGGCCAGGCAAATTGAAGTGTTGGCAGTCACGAGAGACTTTCCAACGCCACCTTTACCACCACCAACGGCCCAAATTTGATTGCGCTTTGTTTGATGAGTGAAGTTATTTTCTTTTAATTCGTTTGCTAGGGTCATTATATGGTTCTAAGTTTATCTAAGTTATTATATTTAAAGGTTTTTTTACCTAGGTAAATTATAGAATCTTTTTTCTTTTTTGAAAGTCTAAACTCACTCTAAATGAGAAATTCATTTTCGATAAGTACTTGTATTTACATAAATACTAATGTAAAACTTTCAAGTTAAATGACTGAAATGTTAAAATAGATTATTCTTAATGTGATGCATCAAGGAAATTGTATATGAATAACTTAACTCTGGCAGGGAGATCAGATCTCCATATTGCTCGTAAACTATGGCATATTTTTTGTGGTTCAGCTGCCGTTGGTACATATTATCTTTCAAATATTGAATTAGAGTTTTGGGGCTGGGTTGCTCTAGGAATTGCCATTAGTGGATTTGCTTTAGACTTTTTACGTTTAAATAATAAAAAATTTAATCAATTAGCATTAAAATTATTAGCACCAATAATGCGAAAATCAGAAAAAGAAAGTTTTTCTGGTCTACCTTTTTATGCTCTAGGAATAGCTGCGAGTATTTATTTTTATGATAAAGATATTGCTTTAATTTCTATTCTATATCTTGTGTTTGCGGATCCTGTTTCTTCTTTCTTTGGTGTTCAGTTTGGGAAAGATAAAATCTTACCTAATAAGTCTCTACAGGGAACTATTGCAGGCTTCTTTGCATGTTATTTTATTACTATTATCTATGTAGCAGATGTTCAGACGAGTTCGATGAATATATTAGCTTTCTCTTTATTAGCAGCACTGATAGGAGCTATTTCAGAACTATTCAGTGCTTTTAATATAGACGATAATGTGACAATCCCAGTGATTAGTGGTGCTGGGCTAACTGTCCTTAATTATCTGTTTCAGATTTTTTAAGATTTTTATTCTCTAAGGGTAATTTTCCATTAAGGGCATCATTAAGTGTTCTTTTTATATGAGTATCATTTTCAATAAAATTAAAACTCAAAAAAGACTTTAGCTCCATGATGCCTTCAATTAAAAAGCCAAACATTATTAAAGTGAGAATAGTTCGAAAGTGTAACTTAATCATAAATCTATTCTAAACTAAAGATCCTTTGCTTTCAAAATTATTTCATCCACAATCTCTGGATTTAATAGAGTTGAAGTATCTCCTAGACCATCAATTTCATTGGCAGCAACTTTTCTCAGAATTCTTCGCATAATTTTTCCAGAACGAGTCTTGGGAAGTTCACTGACAACGAGTATTTTATCTAGTTTTGCAATTGGTCCAATTATCTCTGTAATGGTTTTATTTAATTCTTTATGAAGCGTATCTTTATCTGTTACTTCACCAGCAGAAATAATATAGGCCATAATTCCTTGGCCTTTAATTTCATGGGGAAATCCTACCACAGCTGCTTCAATAACATGTGAGTTCTCATCAATTGCATCTTCAACTTCAGCTGTTCCAATTCTATGGCCTGAGACATTGATTACATCATCAACTCTTCCGGTAATTCTATAATTTCCCTTAGCATCTCTTTTGGCACCATCACCAGTAAAGTAATAACCAGGGTATGTAGAAAAATAAGTTTGATGGTAGCGATCATGGTCACCGTAAATAGTACGTGCCATTCCTGGCCATGGTTGTCTTATACAAAGATTTCCTTCTGCAGGACTACCTTCGATAATTTTTCCTTCACTATCTACTAGTATAGGATCAACACCTGGGAGGGGAGTCGTCGCCATAGTTGGTATTGATGGTGTTACTCCTGCAAGGTTTGAGATCATAATCCCACCTGTTTCTGTTTGCCACCATGTATCTACGATAGGACATTTTTCTTTTCCAACTTTCTTATTATACCAAGACCATGCTTCTTCATTAATAGGCTCACCAACTGTTCCCAATACTTTTAATGAGTCTAATTTTGCATTATCAATATACTTAGAATCACAAGCTTCTAATGCACGTATAGCAGTTGGTGCCGTATAAAAATGAGTTACTTGGTACTTGTCACAAATATCCCAAAAACGAGCGGGGTTAGGGAAAGTCGGAACACCTTCAAAAATTACTTGGGTTGAACCATTTAACATTGGACCGTATGTAATATAGCTATGTCCAGTAATCCAACCAATATCCGCTGTACACCAGAAGATATCATCAGCTTCTACTTGAAAAACATTCTTATAAGTTTCACTGGCCCATAACATATAACCTGCAGTTGTATGCTGTAGTCCTTTTGGTTTTCCGGTTGAGCCACTAGTGTATAAGATAAAGAGTGGATCTTCTGCTTGCATTTCAACTGCTTCAAACTGGTCACTCATACTTGCTGTTTCTTCATGCAACCAAACGTCTCTTCCTGCTTTCATATTGATATTGCCACCAGTTCTTTTGGTAACAAATACTTTTTCAACACATGTATTATTTTCTAGCGCCTCATCAGTTATTTTTTTAAGTGGAATAATTTTATCTCCACGATAGGCTTCATCATTTGCAAAAATAAAGCGAGCTTGGCAATCCTCAACTCGACCACTCAATGCTTGTGCAGAAAAACCACCAAAAACTACAGAGTGAATCGCACCAACTCGAGCACTTGCAAGTACACCAAAGAGTAGTTCAGGCACCATAGACATATAAAAACAAATACGATCACCTTTTTTAACGCCATTTTTAGTAAGCA
>CAJXHA010000052.1 GCA_913053615.1 uncultured Bacteriovoracaceae bacterium
AGAGAATAAAGAATAATGATGGATAAATATCTTCACTCTTAAATGGAGCATTTAAAAATATATTGGTAAGAAATGCCATCATTAAAGGCCTTAGTCCAAAGAGTGTTAAGGTTCTTGCGGGACCAATAATTTTAAAAGCGTTGAATATAAAAATATCACCGATCGCAAGTCCTAAGATTCCACTGAGAGCTAGAAAACTAATACCTTTAAAGTCTGGAAAGTTTTGTAAGGGGAAAAAACTCACGGCCATAATAAAAAAGATGAGTGCCACCATCGCTTTAAATGTATTAAAGCGCAAAGCTCCATATTTTCGTGAATACTTAGTAAAAAAGATACTTCCTGTGGAAAAACATAAGTTGGCTAAGATAGCATAGAGGACAGCCGCGGTCATTTAATTAACTCAAATTGTATCGGTTCAATTGTTTTATCAGCTTGTATAATGTCTAATACACTTCTAGCAATAAGCTTGGCATCATGAGGTGTATATTTTTTAAAATTAGAAGGAACAAATTTAGGTAAGTGTTTTAAAAGCTTTTGAGAGATTGCTTCAAGAGGTCTCGACTCATCACGCTCACCAATAATTAAAGAAGGACGAATAATTACTGTCTTTTCATAATGCATGGACTTAAGTTCATCTTCGATTTCACCTTTTATTTGATTATAAAAAATCTTAGAGTCTGCACTGGCACCAAGAGCAGAAATGAGAATCGCTTTTTTCTTAGATTTATTAGTGATTGCTTGAAAGATACTAAGAGGAAGTTCTTTATCGATTTTAATGAAATTTTCTTTGCTCTTTGCTTTTTTGATAGTGGTTCCAAGACAAGATATAACGATATCTGATTCTAGTAAGTGTGGTGCTGCATTTAAGCTCTTTAAAAGATCATCGCCAATATATTGCTTAAGTGCCTGGTGTTCTGGGTTTACTTTTTTACGTGTAAGAATACTTACTTCAAGATTTGGCGTATTTAATTTTAATAATTTTTCTAGCACGTGGGAGCCAACGAGTCCGGTGGCTCCGATAAGTAATATTTTCATAAGATAACTTTAAATTAACTTCAAGATTTTATGAAGACTTATTTTTATCTGGGTTATTTTTCATAAGAAAGTCTCTAGATTCTTCAGAAAAATATGCATCTTTTGTAAAGTGCTTTGCAATTTCCTTCGCTTTCTTAGTGGCTTCTCTATCATAGATGCGATAATACCACTCTTTAGTATGAGGGAAATTATTAATATTAATTTGAAATTCACTATACTCATTAATCCATGGAAAGAACGAGATATCAGCAATGGAGTATTCATCATCACAAAGAAATCGCTTATCTTTTAAATGATCTTCTAGGATTTGAAAATTATACTTAATTTCTGCTACATCCTTGGCCTTCACTGCTGGTGTAAAGTGAGCATTTTGCCAACTAAGCCACTTCATACAATTGTACTTATTAATCTCTAACTTTTTAGGAAGTAGTTTCTTTTTCTTTTCAGCTAAGTATAAAAGAATTGCATTTGACTCATACAGGGTGTGAGCTTGATTTGTTTTATCACAATGATCAATTATGGCCGGCAATTTATGTGTTGGATTAATTTTCTTATACTCTTCAGTCATATGCTCTTTCTTATAAATATTTATCGGAATAATATTATATTCAATTTCGAGTTCCTCTAGAGCGATCAGTATTTTCTGAGAATTTGGCGTTGCCCAAAAATATAAATCAATCATGTATGTACCTTAATCCTAGTGACATATTTGTCATGCTAGTATTATAATTTATTGATTTCAAGTACTTTTCGTGACAATATCCAATATCTAACGAATTTAAAGCTTTTATAAAAGGAATGTGGATAGTGGGTATTTATACTCGACTGCAAGCAGAGGACATTCATCAAATACTCGCACTTTATGGTCTTGCAGATGCTAACTTCATCGAACCATTAAGCTTAGGCATTAGTAACTCAAATTATAAAATTCAAACAGAAAGAGGCGAGAACGTTATTCTTAAAGTCTCAAATGATAAGAATAAAGTTGAGCTTTTAGAAGAGCAAGAAATACTTATGCTCTTAAAAGATTATAAGAAATCTTTAACTCCATTTCTCACCAAGAACGATGAATTAGTATACGAATACAATGGACTGCATGGTGTGGTTTTTCCACTCGCAAGGGGAGTAAATCCTATTGGTGAAAAGTTTGAGCTCATTGAAATTGGAAGAGAGCTGGCCGAGTTACATAATTTTACTGAGTCTAATGCAAAACTTTTTAAAGACACTAGAGCACATGCCAAAGTAGGTTTTGATCTAGAGGGTATTGAAAAGTATATGGAATATGATCATGCTCTGGCAGATTATAAAGATTATTATAAGAAGTTAATTGATCCTAAGATGATTGAGCTTTGGAAAAAATCTAAGCTAAATAGTGGACTTATTCATGGAGATCTTTATTCAGATAATATTCTCTTTGATGGCAAAGAAATCTCTAAGGTTCTAGACTTTGAACAAAGTGGTCATGGAGAGTACTTATTAGATCTTGGAATTTGTATTTCAGGTTGTTGTATTGATATGAAAGGTTTTTCAAATAAGCAGATGCAATTCATCCTTGAAGGGTATGAAGGGGTTAGAAAGCTTAGTGATACGGAAAAAGAACTTTTAAATACTGCAGTTCTCTTGGGCTTTTTTGATATAGCACTCTGGCGAATAAAGCGCTTTTTTGAAGGGAATCTTGATCCAAAAAGAAGAAACTCATACCTTAAATTATTAGAATTAGCACAAGACTTTAAAAGTAAAATTTAAAATGTAAGATTGATATTTTGTGGCGGCGCGATGCACCTTGCGGCGTATAAAAGGGGACAGATTGTCCCCTTTATTTTTTATATAATGACACTATTTGGACTAGATTAAGTTTCTTCCTCTACGACCATTACCTCTTCTTCTTGGAGGAGTAGTGCTTGGTCTTCTATTTGGACGTCTTGGGTGATTAACAGTTCCGCCTCTTCTTGGATTACGTGGAAGTGGTCTTGTTCTTGGTGGAACTGGACGTGGAACTGGTCTTGTTCTTGGGTGTCTTGGACGTGGAATTGGTCTTGTTCTTGGGTGTCTTGGAAGTGGTCTTGTTCTAGGGTATCTTGGATAAGGCCTTGGAGTTACTCTTCCGTTTAATGATCTTACAGCTACTGATAATGATTGATAGTCATTCATTACCCTTCTATGGTCATAAGCGATATTCCCATTTCTACTAGCATTTGATCTTCTATATTCATCTTGTAGTCTTCTATATGTATTAGAAAGAAAAGAGAATTGATTTCTAAGAGCTGAACAAGAAACATACCCTGTTGCCATAGATTCTAATTTTCTTGCTTCATTTTCTAATCTTCTCGCTTCAAAAGCTAAGTGAGAAAAACGTGTACCGTTTACAGTAAATGCAAGGTTTGATGCACTGTATTCTAAATCTTGAGCGTCTCTTGCTACTTGGTAAGAATTTAAACAATTTGCCATCGCTGGCATTGCCATTAAAAAAGTTAATAGGATAAAAATCTTTTTCATCTTTAGTTCCTCCTCGAAACGTTTACATAAAATTATAAGTATAACTTTGCAATTACTTTGCCAAGTTAGGGAGATGTAAGAAAACTACTTATAGGGCAGGTAGTCATTGTAGTTTTTTATTTGTTCTTGAATCTCTTCTGACTCTGTATGAATATAATTTTCGATGAGTTGATGAATTTGAGAAATACTTAAATAGTGAAGGCTTTTTATCTCCACTGCTTTAAATCCTCTTAAAAGTTTTTGTTCTCCCTGTGCGCCGGCTTCGAAGAGTTTTAGTTGATGTTTAAAGCAATATTCAAGTCCTAAGTAATAACACATCTCAAAGTGCAAGAATTGATAATCATCTCTTTTGGCTCCCCAATAACGGCCATAGAGCGTGTCTTGTGATTTTAAAAAGAGACTCATTGCAATTAATTCGTCTCCATCATAGGCAAGATATAAGAGTAAGTGTTCTTGGTATTGTTCAAAAAGGTATTTGAAAAACTCAAGATTTAAGTAGGCCTGAGAATACTTTTTCTCAATGGTATTTAAATAAAGTAGATAGATATCTGTATAAATTTCATCTGGAAAATTTTGAGTATATTCTTTAATGCTAATCTTTGAGTCTTTAATGGCCTTTCTTTCTTTGGTTATATTTTTACGTTTGCGGCTTTTAAGTGAGCTTAAAAAATCATTAAAGTCTTCAAAGTGATTTTCAAAATGAAACTGAATACTGCTTCTTTGAATAAGTTTTGGATGGGTGAGTTCTTCACTGAAAAGATGATGATAGCCACTTAAATTATTAAGCTTACAAATTCTTAAAGACTCATCAAGTAACTTTTCCTGTATTAGACTTTTAAATTCTTGGTACTCAGGATGAATAAGTATCTTAGGAGCATTGATAGGACTAAAGGGAATAGCACTTAAAAGTTTAGGGTAATAAGGAATAGAATTCTTATAATAAAAATCAGCCCAGGCCCAATCAAATATAAATTCACCATAGCTATGCATTTTTATAAATGTGTATTGTAGTGCAATTAATCGCTCATCTTTAAACAGACAGAGATAGAGAGGGTTCCAACCCGATTCGCTACCAATGACTTTTGAGTCTTCAAAAATGCTAAAGAGCTTAGGTTTGCTAAAAGGATTTGTACAATAATCATTCCACTCATTAATTGAAAACGGGATATCTTTAATAGAAGAGTAAAATTTTACGTGAATTAAATCCAGATCAAGCTTCATTGGAAACAGCGAACTCTTTGAGAATCTTTAAAGGAACTAAGGCCAAAGTTTCTTCATGAGTTGATTCTAAAAATACTTTTGGTGCACGATTACTCTTATAGGCCTCTAGCCAACGTGCTGCACATAGACACCACTTATCACCGGCCTTAAGACCAGCAAAACCATATTGTGGAATGGGAGTGGTTAAGTCATTACCTTGTGCTTTTGAAAATTGTAAGAACTCATCAGTTAATTGAACGCAGACTGTGTGCAGCCCAGTATCGCTATAATCTGTATTGCAACAACCATCACGAAAAAAACCTGTTTTTGGGTTTTCCGAGCAGCTGACTAATTTAGTTCCTAAGACATTTATAGATTCAAACATATATTCTAATTACCATAAATATCTTAGATTGAAACTAGTCTCATAATTGTCTATGGCCTTTTGTCTAAATTGGCCTATGCTGTTGTATATAAGTTTTTTTAAGGAGTTCATATGAAGAATATTTTATTTTTATTAAGTACCCTTGCACTTGTGTCATGTGCAAGTACAAAGAGTAAAGATTTTACTTATCAAGTTGAAGGTGTTGATCATATTGGTCACATTGCCAGTGGTGCCTCTAAAGGGGAGAAGAAACCTGCAGTAATTATTGTGCATGAGTGGTGGGGACATAATGAATATGCTCGTAGTCGTGCAGATAAATTAGCAGAGCTTGGTTATGTTGCAATGTCTATTGATATGTATGGAAATGGTAAGCAAGCAAGTCACCCTAAAGATGCAGGTGCTTTTGCTAAAAAAACTATGAGTGATTTTAAACTAGCGAAGAAAAAGTTCACCAAGGCGATTGAGATTCTAAAGAAAAGAGATGATGTTGATTCTGATAAAATTGTGGCCATTGGATATTGTTTTGGTGGTGGAGTTGTTTTAAATATGGTGCGTGCAGGAGTCGATCTTGATTTAGTAGCATCTTTCCATGGTTCTTTAGGAGCGGCGACCCAGATGAAAAAAGGTTCATTTAAGGGAAAAGTCTTAGTTTATAATGGTGGAGATGATCCTTTTGTTAAGGCATCTGAAATTGCAGCATTCAAAAAAGAGATGAAAAAGAATAAAGTTAATATGGAATTTGTAAGTTATCCAGGTGCTGTTCATGCCTTTACTAATAAGGGTGCCGATAAGTATGGTAAGCAATTTAATTTACCACTGGCCTATAATGAAAAAGCAGATACTAAGTCTTGGAATGATTTTTTAATGCATTTAAATAATTTATAATTTTTAACTATATTGAAAATCATTAAGGGGAGTCATAGACTCCCTTTTTTATTTTCTGGATTTATTTTTTACGTACGTAAAGCTTTTTCCATACATGTGCGATGACTTGATCTTTTTCATCATAAATATAGGTTTCAAACTCTGGTTCAGCTTTACCTTTTTCTATGGCCTCAGATTTAATCTCAGAAATACGAGAGAGCTCTATTTCAAAATTAATTCTCACCTTTCCTTTACCTGGCTTAATGAACTTAATTTTTGCCTCTTTGTCCCATACAATAAAGTCCTTTTTTAAATGCTCTAGCAGAATAAACATATAAAAAGGGTCGGACATACTATAAAGTGAGCCCCCAAAATGCACTCCAACATAATTAGTATTCCAAGGGTATTGCTTCATACTTACTTGAATTTTGGTGAAATCCTCATTAATAGCATCAACTTTTATACCGCTTGCTAGATAGGGCGGCCAAAAGCGCATAAATTTCATCAATTTTTTTGCTGGAATTTTTTGTAATACTGTCATGGTTTTGTTTAAGAAAAGTTTAATAAATAACGATAATTAATAAACTTAATTTAAAACTCGGTAGCGACTTTGACAAGAGATAATATTTTAAAATATTCACAAGACTTAGAAAGAAAACACGTTTTTATCATTCTTAGTGCCTTTTTATTATGTTTAATCTATTACAGCTTACAAATCAAATTAAGTAATGAGAAAGAGGGGTACGCTAGTTATATAAATATCTCTGGACGTCAAAGAATGTTATCCCAAAGACTAAGCTTGCATCTAATGCAGGATAAGTTTACACGAAAAAACATAAGCACTGATTTTAAAAATGACTTAGAACTTTTTAAAAAATCTCATAAAGAATTAAAACAAATTAAAGATCCTGATATAGCAGTTTTTTATAAGGATAAGCTTGACCCATTAGTAAATCAATTTTATGAGATCATTAAGAATAAAGATCTTTCAGAGATTAATCTTGCCTTTATGAAAGGAACTCTTTTACGAGAATTAAATTCAGCTGTAAAAATAATTGAAAAGCATAGTGAGGATATAGATAATCTGCAAAAAGTAATTAACTTTGCTTTCTTTATGATTTTCTCATTATTTCTTCTATACACCTACTTTAAACTTTTAGCCCCATTAAAAGAAAGAGTGGTTAAATCACTTACTCAATTTAGCCGTGAAAGAAATATCGCTGAAGAAGCTCTTAAGGCCAAGAGTCTCTTTTTAGCAAATATGTCCCATGAAATAAGAACTCCTTTAAATGGTATTATTGGACTTTCAGATATTATTTTAGAAGATAAAGGGCTCATTGGAGAGTCGAGAAATAATTTAGTGAATATTAAAAAGGCCAGTGAATCTTTAAGTATAATTATTAATGATATTTTAGATTTATCTAAAATTGAATCTGAAAAAATATCACTATCGCCAACAGACTTTTCTCCAGAGAATCTTATTAATGAAGTCGTTTCAATTCTAAATCCTAAGGCTATCTCTAAGGGATTACAACTTATGGCAAAGGGACAAGAAAGATTACCTAAGGCCGTAAATGCTGATCTACAAAGAATAAAGCAAATATTAATAAACTTAACAAATAATGCCATTAAATTCACTAAAATAGGACAAGTGACCATTGAATGTGATTATCAAGATAGTGAATTAGTCATTAGTGTGCGTGATACTGGAATCGGTATAAGTGATAGTGAGATGGTTAGCCTTTTTGAAAACTTCACACAAGTTGAAAATACTTATGTGAAAACTCAAGAGGGAACTGGACTTGGTCTGGCTATTTCTAAAAAACTAGCTAGACTAATGCAAGGTGATATCTATGTTAATTCAGTCTATGGCTCGGGTTCAGTCTTTATTCTAAAAGTCCCAGTAAAGGAAAGTAATATTATTAAATTAGAAGAACATAAAAAAGAAGAGAAAAACTTCAAGGTTAATAAAAAAGTATTAGTGGCCGAGGATAATCTTATTAATCAAAAGGTGATTGGAAAGACACTTGAACGCTTTGAAATTGAGTTTGATTTTGCTGATAATGGACAAGCAGCTGTAGATATGTATGATAATAATAATTACGCTTTTGTTTTAATGGATATTTCAATGCCTATTATGAATGGTTTTGATGCCGCTAGAATTATTAAGGAAAGAAATCCTGATGCCATTATATTTGCATTGTCTGCGAATGTCTTTAATGAAGATCGATTAAAGGCAAAAGAATGTGGCATGATAGAATTCTTAGTAAAGCCACTTAATCGCAATCAATTAATAAAAGTTTTAAATGATTACTTTCCAATTTCCACTGTTGAATCAAAATTTAAATAATCTATTTTAACACCAATATCTTTTTCTTCTATAATATCTTTAAAGCGACGATTAAAAAGAATATCTTTTGGTAGATAGACATGGCGGTCGTGAATGGTATTCGAAAAAATAGAGTCATGACCAACAATGGTAATGATAATTCTTTCGAAATTAAGATAATTTTCTGTTTCATTAAAAAATGAATTTTCATCAAGATTATGTCGGATTGTCCAAGTTAATCTAAAAAATGGAGTGGTACTTCTTATAATGGGAATATCTACAATTTGTCGTAAGTTTTCACCTTCTTCAGTCCTCGCTTTATGTAGAACTGAGACCCTGATTTTTGCTTCTACAATAT
The DNA here is from genome assembly GCA_913053615.1 of uncultured Bacteriovoracaceae bacterium. Lineage (GTDB taxonomy): Bacteria > Bdellovibrionota > Bacteriovoracia > Bacteriovoracales > Bacteriovoracaceae > UBA845. The sequence continues at coordinate 8,668 of CAJXHA010000052.1, forward strand.
CATTTCCTCGCGTATTACCAATTCTAAAAATTAATTGCTTCTTGCCATTATAATAGGTCACCAAAAGATTCTTAGAAAAACGTATTTTAGAGTGTGGCTTAGAGAGCTTAGAAAAGAACATCCCAGTAATGCTTGCTGTGTAGATGATTCCAAGAATACTTTGCAGCATCACTACAAAGTTAGTTATAGGGTTTACTGGTGCAAGATTTCCATATCCAATAGTGGAAAAGCTTTGAATACTAAAGAAAAAGTAATTCAGCATATTTGAACTATCAGTAATTGCATTGGGAATTAGTGCGTAAATCACTGAAAATACAATATTGATAAAGATATAAGATGTGAAAATAATGAGATAGAGCCTAGGCCATGAGATCTTCATTAAAAAGAAATATAGGTCTCTACCAAATGCACTCTTGAGGCCATCTAATTGGGGAATGGGATCATTTACACTCATAACTTCACTTTTATTAATTTAGTAATTTAAGTGGATCATTTTTACAATAATACTATATTAAAATACGTTATTAGGTTAGAAACCACCATGCTTTTTTCGTATTTTTGTGCCTTTTTAGCGGCTTTCTTTTGGGGAGCAGGATTTATTGGAAGTCGAATGGGACTTGATGGGCTAGACGCTTATTGGATCACCTTTTTTCGCTTCTTAATTGCACTCTTATTTAGCTTTCCATTTGTGCTTTATAAATGTCGTCTAAGAGATTTCAAGGCTGTATTTACTTCAAAGCTCTTACCCATTTTATTATTAGCATCTTTTTTATTAAGTATGATGATGTTCTTACAAGTGCAAGCTCTTGAGTATACCAGTGTTGCTAATAGTGGATTTATTATTATTCTCTATGCTTTTATTACTCCAATATTAATGCTTAGCTTTTTTAAAACAAAGCTCTCTAACTTTTACTGGTCAATGCTTATGATCTCTCTGGGAGGGATGGCCTTTATGTTAGATTTTAATATTGAGGGGTTTAATAGAGGGGACTTTTTAAGTCTCTTATGTGCACTTTGTTCTGCACTACAAATAATTGTGATCTCCAAGGCAACAGAATATAAATTAAATAGTATCGTTTTAAATTTTACTCAAATGTTCTTCATAAGTATTATCATGCTTATTACTTCTTTGAGTGTAAAAGGAATAACACCAGTCTATACATTAGTTGAAAATATTCAACACAATCACCAAACAATTTGGGGGCTTTTATTTATGGGTGTTTTCTCTACTGCTCTTGGTTTTTTCATGCAATTAGAAGCACAAAAAAGAATTAAGTCTCATATGGCATCTCTAATCTTTTTAACAGAGTCACCAATTGCAGCAATCTTGGCCTTCTTTATTTTAGGTGAAGTGATGAGTGCTAATGCCATACTAGGTGCTTGTATTGTCATGCTGTGTATTGCGGTCTTACCTTTTGAGGCCTATATTAAAACTTCAACGAAGAGATTTCTCTTAAAGAGAGTCTACTTTATATTTAAATAATGGGTATCAATTAAAGAAATTAAAGTATGAGTGAAGCTGAAAAAGACCAATTAAAAGCAAAGTTAAAAGAAGATATCGATAAAGCATCATGGGATATGCTTGAAGTTCATCATGAAAGGGGAGCTGTTTTTGTAGTTAAAGCACCCTTAGCACTAGAAGATGTTGGCTGTGCTATTGCAATGGATGATGTTGGATTAGTTAAAGTATGGCTAGATAATAAAGAATTCTATAAATTAGAAGAGATTCCTAGTGATGCTAATAAGAAAGAGCGCCAGATTCCTTTTCTCATTGTTCAGCCCTACGTACTTATTCAAGTCTAAATTTTTCTAATATCAATAAAACTGCCACTTTCAATGCTCGTAATTTGTTGATATTTAGCAATAAAGTTTTCGACAAATTTATCAGGGCTCGGCATTTGTTCCGTACCTCTTGCTTGATGTAGGCGCTCAAGACTTGGGAATTTTTCAGCACTTGTATTTGAGATAGTATCTTGCATTTGGGTATCAACTAAGCCAGGGGCAAGGGCTATGAATTTAGTTGCTTGAAACTCACTGGCATATAATTGCACTAGCATATTCAATGCAGCTTTAGAAAGGCTATAGCCTGACCAGCCCATATTCCCATTCACTGCTGCACCACTTGAGATTGCGATAACTAGTTTAGGGTTTTTTAATAAAAGAGTATCTAATAAAACCTTCTGTGCCCAAAGATTTATATCCATGGTATTTTTTAAATCATTAAGATCTGCTTCATGCATGGTTTGTAATTTTCCAAGCACACCTGCATTTAAAAATACAATATCAAGTTGATCGATATCTTTTAAAAGGTCCTTGATAGTTTTTTCTATATTTTCAGTTTCACTTAAATCTAATTGAGCATGGGAAATTTCTAAATCAGAACTTGAGCGGCTAATTCCAAAAACTTTATTTTCAGACTCATTAGCATAATGCTGAGCGATTGCTTTTCCAATACCTCTTGATGTTCCGCTAATAAAAATATTCATTGCTTTTCCTTTTTAGAATTCAACTGCCCACAAGCAGCGAGAATATCATCTCCCTTCGTGGTTCTAATCATGGCCCTTAATCCAAGGTCTACTAAGTATTTTTTAAAGCTTTGAATTTTTTCTAGGCTTGGTTTTTTCAATTTACTACCAGGAAAAGGATTAAAAGGGATTATATTTATCATATGTGTTCTATCTTTAAGTGCCCCATAGAGCTCTTTTGCACTTTCTAGATCATCATTAAAGTCATCAATGAGAATATATTCATACTCAATTGTCTGTTTTCTTCTAAGCTCCATCGCATCAATGATGGGTAAGATCTCTTTGAGTGGATACTTTTGATTAAGTGGAATAATTTCACCCCGCTTATTCTCATCTACAGCATGTAGGCTTAGAGCAAAGTTTACTCCACCGAGTTCATTAAATCTTTTAAGGCCAGGAAGATAGCCAACACTTGAAACAGTTATATTCTTTTCACTGATTGAAATCCCATTGCGCAGACGAATAATATTGATGGCCTTTTTTAGGTTTTCAAAATTATGAAGTGGCTCACCTTGTCCCATGAAAACAATATTTGTAAGGTCTCTTTTTTCACCAGCTAATTGTATTATATAATCTTTGGCCAAAAGAATTTGTGAGATTATTTCATGCACCTTTAAATTTCTCTTATAGCCTTGAGTGGCGGTAAAACAAAATTTACAACCCATAGCACAGCCTACTTGAGAAGAGAGACAAAGGGTAAACTTCTTATAAAATGGTAATAAGACCATCTCGACTGATTCACCATCATCAAATTGTACTAGGAATTTCGTTGTCCCATCCAAAGCCGTTTGTTGATCAATTATTTTAGGCAGACTAGCATCTAGCGTACTGGCCTTAGTGATAAGTCCACTAGGCAATTGTGAAAATTGTTTTAGATCCTTATCACGAGAACGATAAAAATTATTAATGAGTATATTTAAGTGGCTCTCATGCAGATCAAACTCTTTAAAATAACTTTGAATATCTTGGTTATCTAATTCGTATTGATACATAACTTTGAGTCTTATTCCTTAATGCCGTGTTTTTCAACAATCTGATCAAAGTAGTTCATTACTTGTTTTGCATACTTTCTTTTTTCAACATAGTGACCAGGGTAGAAGCTCTTTTTAAAACCATAAGCAACGATATCTTTTAGACGCTTTAGTGGAATATCAAAGTTATTTAAAGCAATTTCATACTCTTTACTTACAGTTGTATTCGAAACGAGCCTATTATCCGTACAAATGGTCGTGGCCATACGATTTTCTAGCATATCTTTGAATTTATGCTCTTTAATGTCTTTGAGATCTGGATTAGTTTGCTTATTACTAGTAAGACAAACTTCAATAACAGTTCTTCTATCAGCGATATATGAAGAAAGCTCATTTATATAGCTCTTCTTGTCTTTTATCTGATCATCTAAAATGAGTTCAGGAATAAAGAGTGAGTAACCATGGCCTATACGATCGGCATAACACTCGGTAATGGCCTGAAAAATACTTTCAGCACCATAGGCCTCTCCGGCATGAACTGTTTTATGCATAAAGTTCTTATGAACATAAGCATAGGCCTCTTTAAAATTATGGGCAGGATAACCTTCCTCTTGTCCAGCGAGATCTATTCCTACAATTGGAAGACCATGCTCATCTCGAAGCTTCACACTGGCACGAGCGAGCTCCATTGCAGCTAGTTTAATTACTTGTGAGGCCTTAGAATTTTCCATGACATTAAATAGATTTGTGTAATAAGGAGAAAATCCCTTTGGGCCAAACATTCTCATGGCACAAGCAATAATACCGTAATTAAATGGGGGAAGTTTTCCAGCTTTTACTTCGGGCCTATTATTATATTCATTCTTGGCACGATCAAGGCCTTTAGTCGAGGCCTCTAGGACTTTGTGCATGTCTAGGTTCTTAGTTTTATCAATTAATAATTGAGGTGCAAAACGAACTTCAATATAGATAACACCTTCATTTTGGTTATCAATTGCAAGCTCATAGCTGGCCCTTTCAATTGCTTCATAGTCTCTTAGAACATTACATGTGTATTGAAAGCCACGCAGGTATTCACCTAGATTATCATAGCTTTCTTTAAAAACTTGTTCTTTTAAACCTTCTTCAGTGTAAGAGGGTAACTCAATTTTTTGGGCCTTTGCTAGCTCAATAAGTGTTTTCAGTCTAAGGGAGCCATCAAGGTGTAAATGCAGATCAGATTTTGGCATTTCTGATATAAAATCAAATGTATAATTCATCCGATTTACATACACTAAAAAATATAAGATTTCATTGAAAAGAAGTCTCTTTTTCGATATGCACTAGATATGTCTTTAATTTTAGATGATTTAAATTCATATCTTGCGCTTCGTTATACTGAGGGAGCTAAACTAACTGATCTAAAAATTGCACACTTTGCTAAGAATTTTGAAGATTATCAAGACCTACAAATACAATCCGCTTGTTTAGATCGTTACTTAGGATTTAGCATAGAAAGCATTGAGAAAGCTCTCGTAAATGAGGCTAAATCCTTGGCACCTGATAGTCATATCGAGGGATGGAGTGAAGCCTTGCATGGTGCTCAAACTTGGGTGGGACTCAGCCCTTCCCAATTGCAAACACCATATTTTGAATTAATAGAGATCCTAGATAAACTTTCACCAGATCAGAAAACAATTATTGATCTTGGAGCTGCCTATGGACGCCTTGGGGTTCTCATTGGACTTTTTTATCCTCAACTTAAATTTTTGGGAATTGAATTAGTCAAAGAAAGGGTAAGCGAAGCTCAAAGAATATTTTCTCATTATAATTTTGCTAATGCTCAAATGCTCGTGAGTGATACCACAGAAAAAGTTCCAAAAGGTGATGTATACTTTGTATATGATTTTGGATCTCATCATGAAATTTTAGAATTAATAAATATCTTTAGTGAAAAAGCAGATCGCGGTGAGAAGTTTCAAATTATCGCCAGAGGTAGTGCAATTAATAGTCTTATTATTAGACATGCACCTTGGTTAATTAAATCAAAAGAAGATTTCTTTGCCTCAAGTTTATATGATTGTTAGGACTATAAAGAGAGACTTAGGTTTTCTAAGTTGGTTTTAGGCCATAAGTTTTGATTCTCAATCCAAAATACATTCCCATACTTATCTTGTACTTGAGTGACACCAATCTCAGTGCTTAGAATTTTAAAGGCCTCATTTAAATTTACATTTTCGCGATTGCTATGAGTTGAAGAAGTATCTGAATCTGCAAATGCTTTACCCGGTTGAATCACCATAACACAATTTATATTCTTAATTATTAATTCATTAAAAATCCAACCAATGAAATTCTTGGATTGTACTTTAGTCCAGTCTTCTTTTTCCTCTAAAATTGTAAGGGGAGTATATTTAGAAAGATTGGTAACAATACTTGCTTTAGTATCTGCCTCACTTCTTACATTTGCACTTAGTCCTTTTACGCAGGCATTATTAATTTTCTTTTGAATCTTAACTTTTTGAAAGTCTTGATCATTAGCGCTAAGGGTGAATGAAATTAATGTAAGTGTAAGGAATAAAATATTTTTCATACTTAATTTATAGCTTATTCCCTTATCTTTTTAAATAGCTAAAAAGTGAATTTATTTGATTTTGGGACATTTTATTTAATTTTACTTCATTTCTTTCACTTAATCCTATGGCCTCTTCGGTACTGAGGAGTTCATCGAGCTCAGCATTGAGTAAAATATGGATAGTTGGAAAAGGGGAGCGATTAACCAAATTTCCTCGATCCGAATCCTCGGTGGTTTCAAATTTAAAATCAGGGTGAAAAGCGATGAATTGATAAGTTCCCAATGGATCTAAGCTCATACTCAAGTAGTCTAAAAGGTTTAAAAACTCCCTAAATGAAATAGGGGCATCATAGATGACGAGGGATGTCGAAAAGTTATTTGCTTCAATGCCTTGGATTTCTTTTAGCATAGTTGCTTCTAGTTCTTCGGGGGAGCTAAGTGTGAAATTAATTTGCGAGTTCTTATAAGGATTATGGGCAAAGGGACAAAGATTGAGGTCAATAATGATCTCTTTTAGCCATTTCTTAGTGCTGTCTACTTTGTTTTCCATAACTCTCTCTATTTAAAATAGTAAAAATCCCTTATGCTAAATGCATGAAAGTCTTTTATGCGGATACTTATGAATTACCCCTACCTGAGAAACATCGTTTTCCTATTGATAAGTATGCCATGCTTAGAAATAAATTAGTAGAAAAGAAATTATTGGGTGAGCATGAATTATTTGAAGCTCCCATGGCACAAATTAGTGATTTGAGCCTAGCTCATTCAATGCAATACATTCAAGGAATAAAGGATCAAAGCTTAGATCCACGTGAGCTGCGAAAAATTGGGCTACCGGTAGGTGAGAAGCTTT
>CAJXHA010000053.1 GCA_913053615.1 uncultured Bacteriovoracaceae bacterium
TTAATTGATTCTTCATCAGGAGCATATTGATCTACATAACATAGACCTGTTTGAGTAGAACCACTAGTTTTAGGATCAACTTCAAAAGCATCATCAAGTGCTGCACTAGTAGTACCCCCGTCATTACATGCAGAGAGTACGAACAGAGTGAATAGGAGGAGGGGAAATATAATTTTTTGCATACCTTATTATCTCGCTAAACTATTATCGGAACAATTATTAAGAAACCCTAAATTATTAAGAAATAATGAATGATATTAGCTAGATAGAGGAGACGTTGCTAATTTCTATAAGTATAAATTTAATTTAAAAATCGTAGGATATTCCACTAAGAAGTTGAAATGATTGAACTTCTACTTCTTCAGATAATGCTAGGTAGGATTTATTTAAAGACGCTCCCTGAAAAAGCAGAGAATATGCATTTTTAAAATGATATCCATAGCTTAGACCATAACTCACTTCACTGACCCCTAGGGTGGTATACTTAATAAAAGGTGAAAGCATACCTTTTGTGCCAATAATTATTGGGTACTTCGCTATAAGTCCAAGAGAATAGGTTGATTCAATAGCCGCTAGCTTAGCTTCTCCACCATTTTCCTCATAGATAGAGTGTTGATGAAAACCAAGCACTGGTAATAAATCCCAGCTCGAAAGCTTAAAGTGAAGTGCTCCTATAAGATTGCGCTGATTATATTCCACTCCATCAAATACTTTCCCGTACTGTGATTGATAATAAAGAATAAAGCCATCATTAAATTGATAAGGAGATGAGAAATTTAAACTCAGGGCATGACCACTAATGCTCTGTCCATCGATTTCAAATTCAGTATCACCACTTTGGGTTGAGCTAAGAGCTTGAGTGCTATGAAAGAGTGAAGCACTCTTTAGCTGAAATTGCTTAGGCTTCTTTGTATTAATATCTTTTTTTACAAGCTTTGTTGGTTTGTTTTTCTTTTTTACTTTCTTAGCAACTCTTTGTTTTTTCTGACGTTTTTCTTGTTTCGCTCTAATGGCATTAATATTAATGAGTGCAAATTCTGAATAAGGGGACCAACGTCGCCAAAAGTCTTGAAACCTTACACGATATCGAAATTTACCCGAACCAGGAATGGCCCATTCAAAATTCGCCTTTGGGCTTTGCTGTCTAAAAACCAATTCATCTTTTTCATTATAAATTTCTATTTCATAAATCTTAGCATCATCAATTTCTTCTATTTCAATTGGAAGGGTTTGGTTTTGATCACTAGCGTGTGCCCTTGGGATAAGTAAGTTAAGTATTTTTTGGAAAAGATTCGTTCGTGAACTTTTAACTTTAATATCGATATTAATATTTTTAATTTTGGGGGCACGAGTCGGTGCAGGAGTAGGGGTAATAATAATTTTGGTGGGGACCTTATTCTCAGTCTTTCCCTTTACAGTCCAATAAAAGACTCCAGTTTCTGGGATACTTATTTTAGTCTGTGAGCCTTTTACTTTTTTCTCTAAGATATCCCCTTGGAAATTTACATCTTTAGATAACTGAAAAATAACCTCTTCTTCATCATTTGCGGCCCAGTTAAATTCGACTAATTGATTGGGCTTTTTCAATTCAATTTTGATGGCCTTAAGGTCTGCTACATTTAATTCTTTTAGGGTAAAAGTTCTAAAGTCTGTATAGGGTGATTCATTATAGTTTTCTTTATAGCGAATACGCCACTTATAATTTCCAAAGCCAGTTATCTTATGAGTATATATTCTTTCACTTGTTTGAATGGAATAAATTAAGCTATTGGTATCATCAAAAATTTGAATTTCTTTTGTTAGGCTATCTACAAACTTAAATTGAATAGGATATGTATTTTGAGAGGTCTCATAGATGGAATTATTCACTGGCATCACCATAATAGGGGGATCTATCGCCTTTATAAGGGTGAAATCAACTTTTGGAACATTAATACTTTGATCTTCTAAGAGTAAAGTGAATGTATAAGCATCTCCTCTTAGAGATATATCAGAACCTGGATCTAGCTCAAAGGTCTTATCAGCTCTTTTGAGTAATACCTTTTTCACCGGAAAATTAGATTCATAGATAGGTTTTAGTCTTTCACCTTTTTGTAAAATCACCACTCCCTCTGGGTACAGGAGTTTTATATCAGCTTGGATAGGATTTAATTTTTCTTCATTGATATCCACCGCTTCACCAGTCTTAAGCGCTAGAACTTGATCATCCTTAGCGATCTCCACACTTCCTGTTTCAACTTGCACACTTCTTTGATTATCAATATTGGTAATCTTTACAGTGGCATTTTTCTTTGCACTTAGACGATAGATTTGTGAGCCAATATTTAAGGCAATAGGTTTAGCATTTTCTTTTAAACTAATTTCTACTTCTCCACTTTGTAGCAGAATTTCATCTCTTTTTTTAAGTCTGATGAGAGACTCACTTTTGAGATTTAATTGCTGATCGTCTTCTAAGAGGAGATTGACTTCAGATTGGGCATTGGTGAAAACAGAATCATTTAAACCTAGATCTATCTTTTCTTTGTTAACAAATTCCCAAGCTAGAGCTTGCGAGCGTTTTAAACGCACATCATTTTGATACTTTCCAATCTGGCCGATTAATTCCATTAAGGAGCTAGAGTTCTCACTTTGAATAAAAAGTTTCTGTATACTTATTGCAATTAAAAATAAAGCTGACAGCAATAGTATAGAATTAAAAAGTTTTGTTAAGTTGTGAGTTCTCATGTTTAATATAAGTGTAATCATTTACTTATGAGCTGTCATGGAAATAGATATTCGAAAAGTTAGTTTTCCTATTAATATCAAACTTACAATAATTGTATTATTGCTTACTGGTATATCATTGTTTTTTTATATCTGGTTGGCGCTAGATCTTTTTAAAACTGACAAAATCGCTTATGTATTTGAGAGTGTTGATAAACAGTCTCAACAGATTTCTGCTCAGGCAAAAGAGCTTTTAAAAAATGTAGAAGTTAATCACCAAGTAATGGAGCTGAGTGGACTTGATAAAAAGAGCTTTGAATTATTCAAAGATGCTTATCCTAGTCTTCGTTATTTTGGTACTTTTAGAAAGTCCAAAGTAGTTAGAGAATATTATTTTGAAAAATTTAGTTTAGATAAAAGTAAAATTTTAGGTTTGATTAATAAGACTAATTTAAAAAAAGGTTTTCTCACACTTAGTGAGAGTGAGCAGACTTTCTTACTTTATTGGAATCGCTCAGGTGATTTGGCAAATTTTAGTTTATATCAAATAAGTATCCTCACAAATTTAATCCCTCAATCAGATTTATACTCTTATGATTTAGTTTTTAATGGAAAGTTACTAAAGCATGGAGATGAGATTGAGTTAAAATCCGATGAAGTTACCTCTCAGGCCTTTCAAACATATGTGAAAGGAAAGGGGAAAGACAGAAAGATTGTTTCTCTAATACCTCTTTATGAAAAACAAATCGCTTTTATGACTTGGATAAACTATCAAAAAGCACTTAATGCCTCCCAAAGATTACAAGAGAAATCTCTTTACTTTGGTCTTTTGGTAGCAGGTTTTGTTATTATTTTTATTCTGCTTTTTTCTAGTTTATTAACTAAACCCATAAAAAACTTATATACCGGTGCTTTGCAATTAGCTCAATCTAACTTTGAACACAGAGTAAAGGTTAAGCAAAAAGATGAGATTGGTGTGCTAGGAGATTCATTTAATTATATGGCACAAAAGATTCAAGAGTATATGGCACAGATGCAAGAGAAGTTACGCCTAGAAAATGAATTAAAAACTGCTCAACTGGTACAAGAAAGTTTTTTTCCAACTGATACCATTAAAGGTAAATCTTTAGCCCTAAAGGCATATTATAAACCAGCAACCGAATGTGGTGGTGATTGGTGGGGATACTTTTCTTATGGAGATGTAGAAGTTGTTATTCTCCTAGATGTTACTGGTCATGGAACAGCTGCGGCTTTAATGACAGCAATTGTTCAAAACTCCCTTACTTCTCTAAAGTATCTGGCGCAAAAAGATCCGGCCTTTATTGAATCATCTGCCAAGATTGCTGACTTTTTAAATCAATCTTTATGTGCAGTTGATATAAATTTAAATGCAACTTGCGCAGTTCTTGTTATTCAAAATGGAAAATTAACCTATACTAATGCTTCTCATAATCCGCCTTATCTTTTAAAGCATAAAGATGAATATGCTAAGTCAGACTTTATTCCACTAATGGATAAGATTGGAGCAAGGCTAGGAGAGAGTAAAGAAAGCCATTATGAAGAAGTAAGCCTAGCATTAAATAAAGAAGATCACCTAGTTCTCTATACCGATGGAATCATTGAAGCTGTTAATAGTGAAGAAAAACAGTATGGTAGTCGCAACTTTATCAAATCTTTAATAAAATCAATGAATTTTGGATTTGATAAATCTCTAGATATGACGATAAGTGAGTTCTATAAGTATATTGGTGATATTCAACCTGATGATGATATTACATTATTAAGGATTGATATCAATTAGGATTTTTAGTGCGCGCCTTTTTGACGAATATTTATATCAATGAGGAGATCAATGAAAAACTTGATCAATTGGGAATTGATATAACAACTTCAATCAATGAGTGCGACTGTATTATCTATGACTGTCCAATAGAAGAAGTTTTTAATCAGAGCTTTGATGCTTCACAGGTAAAAACAATTATCTCAAAAACCGAAATTCTCACCATAGATACATTAGGCCCAACCTCAATTGAAAAAAAGCAATCTGAAGAGGCTACGTTTAACGCAGAAAATGTTTCTGAGGTTTCAGCGAAGGTTAAGGCCTTGATAAATTCCATCATTGATAAGAATATGTTTTCTGATCAAAGTCGCTATATGTCCTTAGTTGCAATTGAGCTAGTTCAAAATGCTTTGATTTATCAAAGAGAGCTGGATAAATCAGAAAATATTCAACTATCGATAACTGAGGGCAAAGTTAATTATAGTATTTGTGTCACAGATCCCTTTGGGGCCTTAAGTCATGAAACCATTTTAAATAAAATTCAAAGGGCCTATCGTGAGAAAAGTGTGGAAAGTAAGAAGACTGGTGCTGGACTTGGTTTTTCTATGGTTCTTTCGGCCAGTGATGAATTAATCGTTAAGAGTGAAATGAACAAAAAAACAACAGTTTGTAGTATAATGAATAAGTATAAAAGATTGAAAGAATATAAGAGTAAAACCCCAACACTTTATTTAAGGCAAGGAGTTTAAGGTGAGTTCGAGTTTACAAGTATCTAAAGTTGAAGATGATAAGCAGGTAGAGTTCAAGTTAAGTGGGCAAATTGATGAAGATGCAGATCTATCATTACTCGCAACTGATAAAGAAAAAGTAATTTTTGATTTAGAAAATATCAGTCTTATTAATTCATGTGGAATTAGAGATTGGGTTCAGTATCAGGGAAGTCTACCTGTTGCTAGTACCATTATTTATCGTAAATGCCCGCAAGTGATTGTGGAGCAATTAAATATTATTAAAGGTTTTATAAAGCCTGGTGGAATTGTTGAGTCTTTCTTTGCTCCTTATTATAATGATGCCAAAGATGAAGAAGTTAAACTACTTATTACACCAGATGAAGTGGTGGATAATAAGGCACCAGTGAAAAAAGACAGTGATGGTAATGAGCTAGAATTTGATGAGATTGAATTGCAATACTTTAACTTTTTAAAGAGTAAATAATGAATTTTGAACAATTTGACCAATTATTAAACCCAATTATCTGTGTCTCTAAAGAAGGCTCGATAAAATATTATAATCATATTTGTTCTATTTTCTTTAGACAATCACCTCGTAAGATTGCCAAGCTTAATCACATTAGTGAATTGATTACAACGGATAGTATTAATTTTGATGAAATGATTGCAGAGGTGATCGCAAGTAATTCTCCACAAGTCAGCCCAGAAATAACTTTTAAAAATGATGATATCGGTGAGATGACTTTGATTTTAAAGTTCATACTGGTTGAAGGTGAAGTGATAATAAATATTTTGGATTTCTCTATCGAAAAACAATTACACGAAAAATATAAGCAACAAGTAGCAGAACTCAAAGAAACTCATGAGCAAATCCTTACTGCTGATAAATTAACTGCCCTTGGGGAAATGATTGCTGGAATAAGTCATGAAGTCTCAACTCCATTAACTATTGTTAACGATAGGTTAATGGCACTTGAGGACAGTCTAAATCAAAAAGATATTAAACAAAGTGAAGAGATATTAAAAGAAGTTAATACTGAGTATAAGCGTGTTCTTAGAATTATCTCTGGTATGCAATCATTTGTTCGTAATCAAGAAGACGATTTTATTATCACAGATATTAATCGTATGCTTAATGATGTAACAGATTTCTTTGAAGGTCTAAATTATCCTAGCTCTTATAAAATAAAAATAAATGAAAATGCAGATCAGTGGGTTATGGCAAATCCATTAAAGTTACAACAAGTCCTGATTAATCTGATTAAGAATGCCTTTGATGCTTTTAAAGGAGCTAAACAGGAAGAAGGCTTAGTAGAAATTTCTCTTGGTGAGGATGACTTAACCCAGTCTTATACTATTACAATAAGTGATAATGGACCTGGAATCAAAAAAGAAAATGAAGATAAGATTTTTGAAATGTTCTTTACAACTAAGAGTATTGGAGAGGGAACAGGTCTTGGTCTTTCTATCACGAAGAAGATATTAGAAGCCCATAATGGTGATATTCGCTTAAATGAGACGGATACTGGTGCTTCATTTACAATTAATATTCCATTTGTTGAGGTGGGTAGTTTTACTCAAACAAATAAATACCTTCAAGGTGAGCTAGATTCAGAGGGTGAAAAGATTCTTCTTTTTGGAAGTGATATCGATCTCTTAAATAAAGTATATCAAGCTTACTCCCATAGTGATGCTGTTTTTATTTTTTCTAAGAATATGCAAAAGATGCAAGGTTTAGCAGATTTTCTTATGATTGATAAAGTTGTGCTTTTTGAAAAAGCTGAGCTTAACTTTAATGTCCCAAAAGTAATTGATTGTTTTGAGGGTAGCGAGGAAGATAAAATTAAAGGCCTAAAGGATGTTATCAAATGAGTGAAGAATATAACATTCTAATTGTTGAGGATGAAGATAAAATTGCTTCAATTATGAAGTCATATCTTAAATTATACAAAGGCTTTAAAAATATTATTATTGCAAATGATGGAGTTCAGGCCTTACAAAAACTATCAAACCAAGACTTCGATCTTATTATTACAGATATTGTGATGGAGAAAAAAGATGGTTTAAAGTTTATTGATGGTTTAAGAAAACAACCTAAGTATTATAATCAAAATATTATGGTGGTTTCTGGTTGTTTAACGACAGAGATTACATTGGCATTAATGAGAAGAGGAGTAAGGCATATTATTGTTAAGCCTTTCACTGCCAGACAAATTCTTTTAAAGGCAATAACTTGTCTTAAAATTGATAAGAATCCACAAAAATTTGTTGATGAAATTATTCAAAAAGTTAATATGCGCATGCATGAGGATAGGGAGCGTTTAGAAAATGCTATTCCTGATGAGGGTGTGAGTGAGTTAATAAAAAAATCAAAAGGGGAATAAATGAAATTTTTAATTAGTTTAATGTTAGTCTTATCTGTTAATGTATTTGCTCAAAATATTAGTGCCGATGTTGAATTATTTCCAGCGGGAGATTTTACTGCTAAAAGTAGTGGCTTAACCGGGTATATGGTCAAAAAAGATGGGAAGCTTTTATTAGGAACACCATTAAAAGTAAAAGTTGATAGTTTTGACTCGGGTCTTAGTCTTAGAAATACCCACATGAAAAAATATATGGGAGAGAAGAAACAACCTATTATTACAGTTAGTAAAGCTGCAGGTAAAGGTGGCGAAGGTGTTGCTTTATTGGCCATGAACGGAAAAAGTAATAAGATTAAATTCAAATATGCTGAAGATGGAAAAGTAGTGAAGGTTTCTTTTTCAATTGAACTTTCAAAGTTTGGTATTGATGATGTTAGCTACCAAGGTGTTGGTGTTGAAGATGAAGTTGAAGTTAAGGCCGTTGTTCCGTTAAAGTAATCTAATTTCTAATCTTTAATCGCGTTTGGACAAACTTCTTTAAGTAATCTTTGTGATTTGTATTAAAGAGTTTGTCCCAGTGATTATAATAAATCCCAAAATTCTTATTAAAGTGCTTATGATGCATATAGTGATGAGTCGCAGTATTAAAATCTCTGGTGATTCTAAATTTAAGAATTTTTAAACTATAGAGTTCTAGATTCATATGTCCAAAAGCATTACATAATAACATCCAAATATAAAAGATAAGTATTACGCTGGTGTGAATCGGTAGATAGCATAGACCAATAAAGAAGATAAAATGAATGACCCCCTCAACTGGATGAAATGAGAAAACACTAAATGCAGTAGGATTAATTGATTTATGATGGTGTAAGTGAAATTTATATAAGCGTTTATTTTGGTGCATAAGATAATGAGTGAAAAAGAAATAAGCATCATGTAATAATATCACTGCGATAATACTCAAAGTATATAAGAATGGGTTTCTTATCTCTTCTTTAAGTAGTGTTAAATCATTTAGATAAAGATAACTACCAAGTAGACAAGTTAAAAAGATAATAATGAATGTATTCAAGGTTCCAATTGCTTCATAGCGAATACTTTTTGTATCGATGATTTTTTGTTTGTCATCGATGCGGTATTTTTGCATTCTCTTACTGGTACCAAGAATGATAAAGGGTAGGAGTACAAAAACCCCATAAGCGATAAGTGCAAATGCAAAGAGTTTTAGACTAAGCTCGAGCATCGTTTGCCTTCTTGATAAACTTCAACATACTCTTATTTTGTCTGGTATCTAGGTTTTTAATTTGTGTTTTAAAAACATAATCCCAAATTGGTGTTATTTGTCCAAAGTTCTTCTTCGCCTTTACATGATGAGTAAGATGAAAGTCCTGATAGTATTTCATAAAACCTTTATTATAAACTCTTTGATGAACTAAGTAATGGATCCATTCATAGTAATAATAGACAATCAAGGTCCCAATAATAAGGGCAAGTGAGTACTTAAAAGAAAATGTTAATAAATAAAAAATAGAACCATGTAAAAACAGACCAAATAGAGCAGTGAACCAACCTGAATTGATAACTTGTAGATCATCAGGGTTCTTATGATGATAAAGATGAAATGAGCCGATCATATAATTTAAAGTTTTATAAGAAGTATTTAAATGAAAGAAGAAGCGATGGATAATATACTCGGCCAAACTCCAATATAAAATGGAAGCAATAAAGAGAGTTCCCATTTCAAGTAAGCTATAATTAAAATTACGTGCTAAATAGAGGGCAAGGAGAGTATAGGGAAGTACAAAGTAGAGTACAGTCCATGGATTTTTTGCCGCAAATAAGCGCAGGAGATTTCTCTCATTTTGAATTAAGTAATTTCCTGAATCTTTTAAACTATCTACTCTCATACTTATTATCATAGCAATAAGCCCCAAATAGATGGGGCTTAGATGTAATTAATTCATAGGGTGTTAATAGTTTAAACAGTGATAAATTTCAACAACTTAACTTTAGTTTTGAAGCCAGTTCTGATAA
The DNA here is from genome assembly GCA_913053615.1 of uncultured Bacteriovoracaceae bacterium. GTDB lineage: Bacteria > Bdellovibrionota > Bacteriovoracia > Bacteriovoracales > Bacteriovoracaceae > UBA845. Next base: position 9,615 of record CAJXHA010000053.1, read on the forward strand.
TCCTCAGTAATACTTGCCAGTGATTTAGCTAGTATTTCATAGAGCTCAGTGGCCTCTGTTTCATTGAGAACTAAAGGGGGAGAAATGAGAATATGATCTCCACTCGTAAGTTGATAGCTTCCTTTACAACCATAGATAGTCAGGCCATTTTCCATACACTTAGCTTCAAGCCTTTTTGAGAAAGCAAATTCATTTTCAATTGGTTCTTTAGTAGACTTATCTTTTACAAATTCTACACTTAGAAAAAGACCAATTCCGCGAATATCTCCCACAAATGGATTGGCGTCTAGTTGAAAAAGTTTTTCTTTTAAAAACTGCCCAATATTTGCAGCATTTTCCACAAGGTTTTTCTTTTTTAAGTATTCAAGATTGGCATTGCCAACAGCAGCTGCCAGGGGAATACATGAATAGGTCTGACCAGATAAAAATGGCTTGCCAGTTTCTTTAAGAGTATTGATCACATGATCCTGTGCCATGATAGCTCCAAGTGGGAGGTAACCAGAACTAATTCCCTTGGCCAGGGCCATAATATCAGGAACAACTCCATAGTGCTCCATTGCAAAGTTCTTACCTGTTCTTCCAAAGCCAGTCATCACTTCATCAGCAATAAAGAGTATATCTTCACGCTCACATATCTCTTTAATACGCTTAAAATAATTTTCAGTTGGAGCCACAGCTCCTAAGGCCGCACCAACAACAGGCTCAGCCACAAAACAAATTATATCATCTTTAAAGGTTTTAGTTGTTTCATCAAATTCTGCAATGAGGGTATCTTCATATGCTTCTAGGCTCATATCACTAGGTCTGCGGTAAGGAAAACATGGTGATAAATGAGGATGATCTTTCATTAGGTCTTCATAATAATCGCGACGGATTTTATTACCACCAAAATCGAGGTTGAAAATAGAGTTCCCATGATAACTTCCCCAACGTGCAAGTACTTTTTTACGCTGACGGCCCTTACTTCTTTGATATTGAAAGGCCAACTTGACTGCATTTTCAACTGCAGCTGTTCCACCACTAATAGTCCAAGCGTGATTAAAACCATTACCAGCAAAGGCACAAAGGTTTGCAAGATAGTTTTCAATTTCTTCATTATAAAATAAATGAGCTGGGTGAACGGCCACTTTTCTAGCTTGTTCACTTATAACATCTGCAACTTCTTCAACACCATGGCCGATATTAGTAACACAGGCAGTAGCACCACTGGCATCTAAGTATTTTTTTCCAGTGGTATCATAATAATAAACACCTTTGGCATGAGAAATTTTTGGGTATTCCTTATTATAGTCAGCGCATACTAATTGCGAGTTAATGAGATGCATAAAGATCCTTGGTTTGAAAATTGATAAAATATAACACCTTGTGTCTCCACAGATGTGATGAGTAAAGTTAGCATACTTGCCATGACATTATTATTAAAACAAATTTTTAATTTACTCAAATTATTGAACTCAGACACAGGTGAGAAATCCTTAGCTTTAGGCTTTGTGATAGGCATGTTCCTTGGTTTCTCTCCACTTCTATCCTTACAGTCTTTAGTGATGATAATTATTTTATTTATCTTTAAGATTCAGATTGGAGCAGCTCTTTGTGCAAGTTTTTTCTTTGCTCTGATTGCTTATCTATTTGATCCTGCCTTTGATGCACTTGGTGGTATCGTTTTGGAAATGGGAGCTTTGAGAGGGCTATATGAAACTCTTTATCAAGCACCTATTATTCCTTTTACTAAATTTTATAATTCAATTGTAATGGGAGCCCTTGTACTAAGTGTGCTCTTAGCGCCGATTGTATATTTTTTAAGTTTAACGTTAATAAATAAGTATCGCGTAACTGTTGTTCAACGTTATCAGCAGTCAAAGTTTTTCAAGGCATTAAAGGCCACAAGCTTTTACAAGTGGTACGCAAAATATAATGAGTTGTATGGCTGAGAAAAAGAAGAAAACTGGTATTTTACGTTTTAGTGCAATTATTCCTCTAACCATTGTTCTAGGGGGAGTCATTGTTCTAAATATTTTATTCTTTGATATGGGAATGAAAAAGGCCTTAGAGTTTGGACTTTCAAAAGCAGTGGGTGCTTATGTGAGTGTAGGCAGCTTTAAGACAAGTTTTACCAAACTTACTTTAGACATTCGTGACATTCAAATTCCTGATACAGATAACTTAGATAATAATCTCTTGGTTATAGGTCATATCGGAGCATATGGTTCATGGGATGCCTTATTAAGAGCAAAGATTCTCATTCCTAAAGTAAACGTAAGTGGAATGGGACTAGATGAAAAAAGAAAAACCAAAGCTAAGCTTTTACCAGTTGATCCAAAAACTGAAAGCGAAGCGCAGAAGATAAAAGAAAAAGCATTAGGTGTGGCAAAAGAAGAGTACAAGGGGAACTTTTTAGGGGACATTGCCAATGCCGCTGATAGTGGGAATGTAGCAGATGTGAGTTTAGAAAACCTAGAGTCACAAAAACAAATTAATCAAGCTCAGGCCCAGATAGATGCTCAAAAAGAAAAATTAGATAAGCTCATAAAAGATCTTCCTGATCCAAAAGAGCTAAATGAATTAAAGAGTGAAATCGATAATTTTCCTTTTAAAGACTTAGGAAATTTGGCCAAAGCTCCAAAACGTCTAAAGGAATTAGATAAACTAAAAAAGAAAGTTGATAAAACTCTAGATAAATATAAGAAAGTTGAAAAAGAAATTAATAAAACTGTAAAGACAGTTAAAAACTTTAATTTAGATATTAATAAATTAGTTCAATCTGATTTAGACAATATTAAAAAACAGGCAAAAATACCTTCTATGGAACCAGAGAAGTTAGCTGCTCTAATTTTTGGAGATGAGTTTTCTACTAAGGTTGCTAAGGCAAAAGAATATTACGCAATGATTGAAGATTACCTTCCACCTAAAAAAGACAAGGAGAAGGTTGTTGTTTCTAAAACTCCTAGAGCGAGTGGGCGTAATTATCAATTTGGAACACCTAATTCATATCCATTATTTTGGATAAAAGAAGTACAATTTGATGCTTCTAAAGAGAATCCTTTTCAAGTAAAAGGGATGATTAGTGATATTACTTCAAATCAAAGAGTGACAGGGAAGCCTACAACCGGTGATATCTATTTTATTCATCGAGTGAAGAAAATTGCTGATGGTCGTTTGGCCTTTGATATTGATCATCGTAAAGCTCCCAAGGCAGCTCTACGTTTTAATATTGGATCTTTTCCAATTGCTAATAAGACAATTATTAATTCCCCTGAGGCCAAGCTAAAAATGCAAGATGCCAGTGCTCAAACACAGAACTCAATGCGCGTTGAAAAGGGAATTTTTGATATAAATTCTATTACTAATTTCACAGATATTAATTATGACAATAGTGCTAAGTCCAAAGAAGTTTTAGAGATTTTAAATGGGGTTGCCAAGGTTAGTCCAAAACTAAATCTTAAAACAACTGCTAAGGGAAAAATTGATGACTTAAAAATTGATATTAAGTCCAATTTAGCGGATGCCTTAAATAAGTCATTACAATTAATGTTTAAAGAGAAAATTGCTGCTCTTGAAAAGAAGTATCGTAAACAAATCGAAGATAAAATTGGTCCTGAGGAAAAGAAATTAGAGTCTCAAATTGAGAGTGTAAAGTCTGAAGCGGATAAAGCACTTAAAGGTGTGAATGATCAAATTGCAAAAGTAAAAGATCAAATCAAAGACGAAGAGAAAAAGGCAAAAAAAGGGGCTCAGAAGAATCTTTTTAAAGGCCTTAAGCTCTAAATAATACTCATTTGTAACTAAGTGAGTCGTATATATGTATTACTCGTATCTTACAGATTTTTAAGTAGTTTATTGGGAAAAAGACAATATAAATTTGATAAATAAGCGTGAATTCGCTATGAGATGGACATGAATTTACTTAAGAGAAACTGCACACTGATTGGCGCTTCAAGTCAAATTGGCCAAGAAAAAGATGGGGTAGAAGCGGCTCCACAATGGTTACGTTATAATAAAGTCTTTGATCATTTAAATACTGAGTTTAAAAGTGTTTTAGATCGTGGTGACTTTGCTCCTGAAGAGATTATGCATCTCTTACAGACTGAAGAAGAATTACATATTCTCTCTCATTATTCACAAAATTTGGCCCAGAAAATAACTAATGAATTAAAAGAAGATAACTTTGTTCTTACCATTGGTGGTGATCACTCAATAGCAGTGGGAACACTTGGTGGTACTCATAACTTTGATGAAGATGTAAAGCTGATCTGGGTAGATGCTCACGCTGATATTAATACCTTTAAGACTTCACCAACAGGTAATACTCATGGGATGCCATTAGCATGGCATATGCATTTAATGAGTGAGGAAAACCAAAAGCCATTTCCTTGGATAAAAAAGTTTAAAAAAGAGAATTTAGTTTATCTAGGTCTTAGAGATATTGATCCGGGTGAACAAGCTTACTTAAATAATTTAGGAATTAAGTACTATACAGCTGATGATGTTGGAATCATTGGTATTGAAAATGTATTAAAAGAAATTGATGACTATTTTAAACCTAATCCAGGTAAGAATGTTCATATTAGTTTTGATGTTGATGGAATTGACCCACACTTTTTTCCTGCCACGGGCACACCAGTATCAGGTGGACTAAGTCTTGATGATGGTAAGAAAATCATCAATCACTTCTGTGTAAATTATAAATTACTTGCTCTGGATTTAGTGGAAATTAATCCAGCTCTTGGAGATGCTGGGGATATTCAAATGACTCTTAATTCTACTCGAGAGTTAATTGGAAGCCTTAGTGAGAAGAGTAATATTATCAATGATAAGAATATTGATAAAATTATCGATAAGAATACTGACTTAGAGGTTGATTCAAGTACTTTAAATTAAGAAGGATCTTGAAATTTATCTTGTAGGTCTAAGATCTTTTCATTAAGTACTCTGATCTTATGTACCATCGCTTTAAATATTCTGACATGATCGGGATGAATGCCATCAAAGAAGTCTTTTGTTATTTCTAAGGCCTCAGTTTCTTCTGTCGCAATAAGGGTTGCACTTCTAGGTTTACCATCAAAGAAACTAAGTTCTCCAATTAGATCACCTTTTTGTAAGAGATTAACATTTGATTTTTTATGGCGGCCAGGAATTTTTGCCACAACTTCTATGGCACCACTGACGATATAGTACATTTTCTTATCAGTATCACCTTCCTTTAAAAGAATATCGCCTTTTTTAAGATGTACTTTTTTTAGCTTCATACTATTCCCAAAGTCCTAAGCTCTTTTGTAATAACTTTCCAAGCTTTGGATGATTAAGGTTACCACTTAATTTTTCACTCCAGTACTTTGGTCCCATAGAGTAAACATGTACTGGATTAGATGTATGTCCACCAGTTCCCCAAACAATATTCGCCTTATGAGCAATGGCCTCATTTATAAGGGCTGTGATATTATTAATCGGGTTTAGGTAATAGGCTTGATAATCAATCATATCCATCCATTTTTCTTTACCTAAGTACTTATCATCTTTTTTAAAGTATTTATTTTTAACTGGTGTGATAATTCTTTTTGCATCTTCTAATGAGATTTTATAATGACTCACTTCATTTACCATACTCATTAATGTATCTGCTGTTTGCATAGAAGCTTCTAAGCTTAAAAATTCTTTTACAATATTTTCAAAAGAGTTCTTTTGCATAAAGAGTTTATCGAGGTTTGCTACATTACCGTAGTTTAATTTAACCTCATAATCTTTATCTTTAAATTCTTTACCATCAATTTTCTTGGGAGCTGGTACATCAACAGCATGATAGCCTAGTCCAAATGAGCCTGTTTCGTGATCTGCAGTTACCACTAAAAGAGTATCAGGGTTTTTTTGCACATAATCGATTAAGTAATTTAAAGTATCATTCATCGTCACCATTTCATGCAGCAT
>CAJXHA010000054.1 GCA_913053615.1 uncultured Bacteriovoracaceae bacterium
CGTTATGTGTATTTTTGATCTTTATTCTACAAAATTACTCTGGAATGAGTTCGGGGATTCAACGCATTCATGATTTAGATAAACTAAGATATGTGCATAATATGTCCGTTAGTTATATAAGTGAGTTTTTAAGTCTACCAAATTGTCATGGAGATTTACCTACAAGCTTTGTGGCCTTACTCATGGATGACTTACATAAGAAAAACGATATGAAATCTGAATTCTATTATGAACCAGATATTATTTATAATGATCTGATTAGTTATAAGCTTAAGTTTTACTCCTTAAATCTTAAGAAAAATTTAAAAACTTTCTCTCATGGTTATTTGTTTACGAACCGATCAACAAAGAAATGCTTTGGAATAATTTATTAGCTATGCCTTAAATTGATGGCAGATTTCGCGAATAAGTACTTATTAAGTTTACTTAAGCCTCGTGAAATCAGTGAGTTAGGTGCCTTGTCGGGTTTAACTTGTGTGTCATGTTAGAATTAATTTAAGTAAAACTAGCATGTAGGTGGATTATGTTTAAAAAAATTATTAACAACCAATCGGGTATTTCACTTGTAGAGGTTATGGTTGCTGCGGGTATCTCCTCAGTAATTGCACTTTCTACAATGAAAATTTCAACGAATTCCCAGAAGGCGATGAGAAAGGCAAGTAGAGACTCTGATCTTACTTCTCTATTTAACATCACTTTACGAGGGGATTTATCAAGTAACGGTCGATGTGTGAACATCATGGCTCCGCATTTAAACAATATGAATGATGGGGATGTTAAGACCTTTGCCAATGGTGATGGAATTGGATTTAGTAACGTTGTCATGACAGTTGGTGCTGCACTTCCTGGCTTTGGTGATGAATTTAATATCGGTGCTATGAGTATTGAAAGAAATGGTGATGTCTGTGAGCTTCAAGTTAGGCTTGATAGAACAAACGCAGAGAATAAACTAGGTTCAAGACAACTTACAAGATTTTTAAAGTTGGGATGTGGTTTCGATGCTTCGGGTAACTTAGATTTCTGTTCTTCTACTGAATCTGCTGATGGTGGGAACTCACCATGGCAAAGAGAAGAAGATAGTGCCATTCTTAAAAAATATGTTTTCTTAGATAATATGTTTGAAGCTGCAACTATTGGTGATGATACAGGTTCATTACCAGTTTCAAAATTAGTTATTTCAAGACCAGATGGTTTATTTCAATACGGTACTACCTCTTTATATAACGGTATTGGGATGAGAAATAATAACGTTTTATTATGGGCAGATGATCCAAGTGCAGATGCTGGTGGGGTAGGTATCGCTGGTTCACAAAATACTCAGTGTATCAGTTTATATGCTACTAATAACTCAGATGCAGCTACATTACAGGCATGTGCTTCAGGTATCACTTTAAGTGCAAATGTAACTTCAGATGGAAATATCAATATTACAGGATCAAATACTTTAACAGTAGGTGGTGCATCTAATTTAAATGGTGGAGCTACTGTTCAAGGTGGACTTAACGTTGCTTCTGGTAATCTAAGTGTTGCAACAGGAAGTTTAAGTGTTGCTGGAAATGCTGATGTTGACGGCCAAGTTTTCGCTGATGGATTAACAGTTGATGGAACTTCTACTTTAAATGGAAATACAACAATTACTGGCGTTAATACAGTAAATGGTAATTCAGTTTTAAATGGTAATGTGAGCGTAAACGGTGGTGGTACACTTACTGTTAGTGGTGCTTCTACTTTAGGTGGTGGGTTAACTGTAAATGGTAACTCTGACTTTAACGGTTCTGCTGATATTTCAAATGGATTAAATGTAAGTGGTGGTGACGTCACTATAAATACTGCCGGTTCATTAAGAACTGATGAAATTAGAGGCTTAGGGGCTACTCTTGCTGTAGTAAGAGATAATGGTTCTGCTGATTTCCATGTAAGTGTCGGTGGTACGATGCAGTCAAACTATGTATCGTCTCAAGGGATCAATGCTTGGAATGCAGCTTCATCTTCAGTATTCCAAGGTAACGTATCAATGAAGAAGAATCTTTATGTTACTGGTACGGTTTATCATGGTGGTTTACAAGCGAACTCAGATAGAAGGTTAAAGTACGATATTGAAACTACTGACTTAGGCCTTGAGTTTATCAATAGCTTAAAACCAGTGAGATATGTTTATAAGAAAGATAAGTCAGACAATCCAATTTATAGAATTGGTCTAATTGCTCAGGATATTCAAGCAAGTATTCAAAAGCATAGTAAGGACTTAAAAGATAAAAGAAGTGAGATTGTGATGAAGAATGAAGACACAGGTTTCTTCTCTGTATCTTACCAAAGTTTAATCTCTCCTATTATTCAGGCTGTTAAAGATTTATTCAGCATTAACGAAAAACAGGATCAAGAGATTGCACAACTTAAAGCTGAAAATGAAATGTTAAAGTCAGCTTTATGTTCAAAGCATAATAATGAATTTAAATTTTGTGATAGCAGAGGCTTAGCTTCTGAGAAAAAATAAGATTCACTTAGTTTAACAAATTCACCTATTATAAAAAAACCCTGAGTATTCAGGGTTTTTTATTTTCTAAATATTCATTTAAAGCTTCTTTTGCAGACTGATAATTATGTCCCTTGGAAACAAGAAAACGTATAACTTTATCTCGTAGTTTATAGAATTGTTCTTTGTCTTGGGGAATATCTTTTAAGCGCAATTTTTTATCGATTAGATAATTTATACTTTCATCTGTGGATATATGATTTTCTTCTCTTAATGAATTGATCCAGGCTTCATCAACCTCTAATTGTTCTTCCATCAATTTTTGAGTAATAAAGTAATTAGAGTATCCTTTATAAAGAAGCGTTTTAATACGCATGGTAGTGTAAGCTTCTTCTCTTAGGTAGCCTTGATCAATTACTTTTTGAAGAACTCTTTCAATAGTTTCTTTTGAATACTTTCTCGATTTAAATTTCTTGGTTAATTTGTACTTACTATAATCTCTTTTTGAAAGTAGGTAGATACTATAATTATAGGCTTCTTTATACTCAACCTCAGAGTCTTTAGGTTCAGCAGGCTTTTCTATTTTTTCTTCTGATTCAAATGATTCGTAGTAATTATCCATAATAGATTTAAGGTATGTTCTTAAACAAAGGCCCTAATTAAATTAGGGCCTCGTGCTTATCTCTTGCTTTTATTATTGAAGAGTTTTCTTTGATTTCTTAGTTTTCTTAGGAGCTGCTTCAACAGTTTCTTCCTCATCCATAATTTCACCAGTTGTCATATCTACTTTAGCGGCATTAGGATCTGTCTTAATTCCAGCTTGAATAAGGATTTTTTCTTTGATCTCTTCCATGATTGCAGGGTTCTCTGTTAAGAAAGTCTTAGAGTTTTCTCTACCTTGTCCCATTTTCTCGTTATTATAAGAGTACCAAGCACCAGCTTTATCAACGATTTTTTCTTTAACTGCAAGATCAAGTAGATCACCTTCTTTAGAGATTCCTTGTCCATACATGATATCGAATTCAACCTCTTTAAATGGAGGAGCAACTTTATTCTTAACAACCTTAACACGTGTTCTGTTTCCAATAACACTATCAGTATCTTTAATTGCACCAATTCTTCTGATGTCCATTCTTACTGAAGAGTAAAACTTAAGTGCGTTACCACCAGTTGTCGTTTCAGGGTTTCCAAACATTACACCAATCTTCATTCTTAATTGGTTAATAAAGATCACTGTACAATTAGAGCGAGAAATAGATCCTGTTAGTTTTCTTAGTGCTTGAGACATAAGTCTAGCTTGAAGACCCATGTGTGAATCACCCATATCTCCTTCAAGTTCAGCTCTTGGAGTAAGTGCCGCAACAGAGTCAACAATAAGAAGGTTAACAGCACCTGAGCGTACAAGCATGTCTGCAATTTCTAATGCTTGCTCACCACTATCTGGCTGAGAAATTAATGTATTTGGAATATCAACACCAAGCTTTGATGCATATTGAGTATCAAGAGCGTGTTCAGCATCAATAAAAGCTACTGTTCCACCTGCTTTTTGACATTCACTTGCAATATGAAGAGTAAGAGTTGTTTTACCAGAAGATTCTGGACCATAGATTTCAATAATTCTACCTTGAGGAATACCACCAATCCCTAAGGCCAAGTCTAAACCAAGAGCACCTGTTGAAATTGAAGGAATTTTAGCAACTGACTCATCCGAGCCTAGTTTCATAATAGCTCCCTTACCAAATTGTTTCTCAATTGTTGAAACAGCTAGATCGAGTGCTTTTTTTCTGTCATCATTTTTTACTTGGTTTACGTTTGCCATTTTTCTCTCCTTAAATATTGTGATCTGTTTATAAAATATCACTAAAGCTTCTAGTAGCCAAGCAATTTACGGAAAAATTACGGAATTTATAATTGATTGAAATTGTAGGGAATTTAATTAATCAAATAATAATTTTTTACTAATAAGACAACAATTCCAGCATAGATGGCACTGATAACATCATCAATGATCGTTCCAAGTCCATGTTTAATCTTTTTATCAAAGTAAGAAGCTGGCCAAATTTTTATAATATCAAAGAAGCGAAAAATCACAAAAACAAGAAAAAGCTCTATAAAATCTAAACTTGGAAAGACAAACATATAAGTTACTAGCATTCCTAGTACTTCATCCATAACGATCCAGCCTGGATCGTGCACATGTAGTTCATTCTGAGCGTATTCTGCAATAAAAACAGAAGCTATAAAAAGGACAACTGTAAAAATAGCGAGAGTATAAATATTTGAATAAAGGCCAAATAAATAGAGTAGTGGGAGTGTCGCCGCACTGCCAAAGGTACCGGGAGCTTTAGGTGCAAAGCCAACTCCGAAAAAGCTGAGGAACAAGCGAGCACTCTTTATTTTTATAGTATTATTTTGTGTTTTCACAAGGAATAGGATAACTTTTGGGCCATGCTAAGGAAAGTATTTAATGGATAGACCTGATTATTTAGACAGCTTTAAATTCAATTGGGAAACATTCGATATTATTGCGGGTGGAACATCTTCTTTAGATGCAAAAAACTATCTATCACACTTTAAAAGAGAAGAAGATTCATATCAATTTCTTATTGGCTATGGGTTTGATATCAAAGACCCGGTTCAAAAAGCTGAACTCTTTGGAATTTTTCAAGAGGCAATACAATTTATTAAAAGGTACTTTTTAAAAGAGGGGAATCCAGACGGATTAGATCTAAGTGTTCCTAACTCATTTTTTTCTATAACAGATGTATCAAAATTACTTTTAATGGCAACAGGTGTTAAGAAAGATGCTAGCTTAAGTGTCGATGAGGTTTTATGGGCCGGTGTTATCTTAAAGGTTATGCATACAATCTTGCATACTGACAAAGATCTTCGTTATCGATACTTCAAAACAATTCAAACTCAAATCTTTGATCGTTTTTATAAGTTCTTACACCGAGATGAGAATGACAATTTATATCTAAAAGCACCGGATAGTGATGAGCTTATTCCTTTAATTGAATTTGAAACTAAAGCCAAGAAAACGAGAGAAAGTATTATAATTAAACTCTTACATAAGAAAGAGAATGTTGCTGAAGAACTTTTTGATAGAATTGGAATTCGTTTTGTAACTAAGTCGAAAGTTGATTGCTTAAGAGTAATGAAGTTTCTTTATCAAAACTATATCATTATGGTGAATAATATAAAGCCATCACGCTCTCATAATTCTTTGATCGACTTAGATGTTTTTAAGGCCGGTTATTATGACATCTTAAAATTTGGAGTTAAAAACCCAGATAAACGAGATGAGTTTATTAAAAAAATAGAAGAGTACGCTGATGCGTGTACTTTTATGAAAAACCCTAATGAAAATGTTAATAATCATACTTCTGATCAATATAGAGCAATTCATTTTACTTGCAGACAGCTTATAAAGTATAGAAACCCATTTCTACAAAAGTTCAATGAAGTAAAAAAATTAGCTAAAGAAGATGAGACCAATGAGTTAGCACAAAAAGTCTTATCTCTAGATACTTCATCAATTGCTAGGGATGTGCGTTTCTTTTATCCTTTTGAAGTTCAAATTACAGATATTGGTAGTCATGAGAAGAATACAGAAGGTGAAGCGAGCCATATTGAATATAAAAAGTCGCAACTAGACTCAGCAATGATTAGACTCTTTAAGCCTCTCATTGATTTTCATAATATTCAGATTTAATTCTTTAATGTTCTAGAAAGAAAGTCATTCTTTCATTTACCATATCGGGAAAGTCCACTTGGGGAACATGACTACCATTACGAACCACATAGAGTTCAGAGTTGCTTAATTCTTTTAAAGTTAATTTTTGAAGATAGTTTGGAATAACTTTATCATTGTCACCGCCAATAATTAAGGTTGGACATTTAATCTTATTAACGAATGAAAGAATATCGTGTTGATTCATTTGTTCAATTAATTGGAAAAAGAGTTCAGGTCCTAATTGGCCTAGTTTATTAAGGTAAATCTCAATGAACTCAGGACTTACTGTTTTCAAATTAAAACCGCCAGAGTGAACCATTTTTCTTATGAGAGGATTCCATCCACCAGACTTCCAGAATGCATTAAATTGCTTAGGAAACATTTTTAAAAGACCTGTAAGCTTTGGTGAAACTTGGTCAGTTAAGTTTGTATTAAACATTATATTATGAACTGGTATTATAGTTCCTGAGATTAAGATCATTTTTTTTACGAGTTCTGGATAGCGTTTAGTAAATTCAAGACTAGTATTTACTCCCATACTATGTCCTACTAAATATGAAGATGTAATATTCAGTGAATCAAAAAGTTCTTTTAAATCTTTTGCTATGTTTTCAAATGTAATATTTTCTAAGTGGTCTATGCCTGTTGATTTGTAGTGACCTCGATAATCGTGAATTAGAATTTTATAACCTAATTGATCAAAGTAATCTAATTGCTTTGACCAATGAAAGTTACTACAAACTAGTCCATAATTAAAAACAATAACATCTGTGTGCTCTGTTTGATCGTGTTCAAAGTTAGTGGCAAAGTAAATTTGCTCATTATCTCGAGTGTGAATATAGTTTGAAAATTGTTTCATAGTTCTTTTTGAATATTTTGTACTATCGGTAAGTACTCTTGCTTACTAGATATTAATACATCAGTTGCTGCATTCAAAGCATTTCTTTTGTCTGTAACTTCAGTGTTTGCAAAGATAATGATCTCTATTTCAGATTCTCCAATCTTAATTTTATCTCCGATATTTAAAAATTTAAAATTCTTAGACCTTTTCCCATTCACCCAAAAATATTCAACATCTGCATGTGAGTGTGCTAATAATTTATTTTCTGCGATTTCGATAAAAAGATGATTCGTTTTGATTTTTTTATCTGGAAGGTATACATCACTCGTTAGGTTACTGCCGATATAAATAAGATTCTTATTGGTTTTAATCTCTCCAATATAATCTTCATCAGGACATTTATTTATTTTAAACTGAATCATAAGACTATTATATCAAAATTCGGAGATTCTAAATAGTGGTAGTCACTTTTGTATCTTCTTTGAAATGCTCAATATAATTTGTAAGAACAGGATTATTTGATTTTATAAGTTCTTGTATATCTTCATTTACCTGATTGAATAACTCGAAATGCTCAAAGATACTTGCAACCCTTTTATTTGAGACATTACCTGACTGATCTGTTCCAAAGAGATCCCCTTCACCTCTGTTTTCAAGGTCAGCTTGTGCAATTTCAAAACCATCATTAGTTTGTTCTAAAATTTTTAGTCTTTGATAAGATTCACTATTATTATTCTTATCTAAAACTAGAAAGCAAAAGCCTGCTTTTTCACCTCTTCCTACACGTCCTCTTAATTGATGAAGAGAGGAGAGTCCAAAGCGATCAGGATTATAGATACTCATTACTGTCGCATTGATATTATTAATACCAACTTCAATTACTGTTGTTGATATCAACATATCTACTTTGCGATTAACGAAGTTTGTCAGAACTTCTTCTTTTTCAGAAGCTTTTTGTTTTCCATGAAGCATTTCAATTTTAAACTCAGGGAAAAATTTTAAATAATTTGAATAAATCTCTTTTACATTTTTTATATCGAGTACTTCACTTTCTTCAATTGCTGGCGCTACTATATACACTTGTTCTCCGAGAGAAAGTCGTGTCTTGATGAAACTAAGATACTTTTCATAATTATCTTTTTTAACGATCCTCGTTTGAATTCCTTTTCTACCAGCAGGCATTGTTTTGATGGAAGAAATATCTAAGTCTCCATACTGAGCTAATTGTAGCGTTCTTGGAATCGGAGTGGCCGTAAGAATGAGGTTGTGGGTAGCATTTCCTTTCTTAGTTAACTTAAGTCTTTGTTCAACACCAAATTTATGTTGTTCATCTATAATTGCCAATTGTAAGTCTTTAAATTCAACAGAGTCTTGAATAAGGGCGTGTGTACCAATTACGATATCTATATCTCCACTATTAAGTTTTGAATAGATTTCTTTTTTCTCTTTTGCTTTTGTACTTCCTACTAATAATTCGATATTTACATCATTAAAAGTTTCTTTAAAAGTTCTGTAGTGTTGTCTTGCTAAACTTTCTGTCGGACACATTAAGGCAACTTGAGAACCATTTTGAGTGATGAGCAGGGAGCTCATTAGTGCAAGTGTCGTTTTTCCACAGCCGACATCTCCTTGAATCATTCTCATCATTGGGTGACCAGAGTTAAAGTCTTCTACTAATTCACCCCAAACTTTACGTTGATCATCTGTTAGATCATAAGGAAACATTTTGGAGATAGACTCTTTAAAGTTAGCTGGTTCAGAAAACTTTCTCGCATCTAAAGACTTAACAGCTTTCTTTCTTGCAATGACCTTTAATTGATCTTTAAAAAACTCGTAGTAGATTAAAGAATTTAACTGTCTATCTCTTTCACTCTGATCACTATATTCAAAACCATGCAGTACATAAAAGCTCTTATTTATCGATGATAAAGACTCATTGATTTGCAGCTCTTTTTCGATAATAGGTGTTTCCCAAGCATCTTTTGGTATCGAACGAATAGCTTTTTTTATAAACTTACCAGCGATCTTGGCTACGGTAGGGTATTCAATTATAAGACCGTTCTCATCACAAAGTGAGCTCGGATTAAGGTTTGGATTTGAGATTTGAATATCACCTTTGTAAAGTTGAGCTTTACCTATAAATGAAATTTCACTCATTTGATTAAAGCTCTTTACCTGATTTGGATAAGAATTAAAAAACTTAAGCGTAATAACATCATCACTAAGCTTATCCTGTACATACATTGTAATATTAAATAATTGAATTTTTCCTTTGCCTCTTCTACCAAAGGCGGGAACAGACTTTACTCCAGTGATAGTTCCATTTCCCCAAAATAATTCTTCATCAACTATTTCAGTAAATGGCTTCGCTTTAGGTGCTGTAAGAACTCTTAAAGGTAGTATCCAGATAAGATCTTTCCAGGAACTAATTCCTGCTTCGTATAATGTTTTAAGGTATTGTGGCACCCTTTTAGGTGAGGATGCCAAGTCGAGGATAGAGTTATCCCAAATATTTTTATTTGTATTCAATTGACTCAACGACATAGTGGACATCGCCTTTAGGAGCTTTTACCACAACTTCATCGCCTTCTTCTTTTCCAATTAAGGCCTTTCCAAGAGGGCTGCTGTATGAAATTTTCTTATCACTAGTTTGTGCTTCTTCTTCTCCAACAATTTGATATGTAAAGCTTGCATCTTTTTCTTCACTATATAATTCGATTGTTGCACCAAAAACAATTTTATCATTATTAAGTTTTGATACGTCAATTACATTGGCAGTTGCTAGTTTAGCTTGGAGTTCTTGGATACGACCCTCGATATGAGATTGCTTTTCTTTAGCTGCATGATACTCAGCATTTTCTTTTAGATCCCCGTGTTCACGAGCTTCAGCAATGGCTCTCTTTACCTCTTCACGATCTTTTTTAATTAAACCCTCTAATTCAGAGTCAATCATTTGCTTTCCAACTAAAGTCATTGGTAACTTATCCATAATTTAATCCTTTCTTATTTTTTAAAAAGAGAGTTGGCCATTGCCATTATATCATCTTTATTACTTTGATTATTTCCAGCTGAGCCTAATTTAAAATAATCACAAAAGTTAGCTTTTTCTTTCTCAAGTATTCTATCTGCACTTGGTTCTCTACATTCATTATATGCTTTAACATCATAAAACTCACACATGCGGCAACATCTTAAGTCTGCACTGCATGAATTACAGTCTTCTGAACGAGAAATGGATGCTCCCACTTCTAGGCCAGTATCTGTATTACATTTATAACATAAAACACTCATTAAAATTCCTTGCTCACTCCAACCCCTAAAGTTGTATTTGTTCCATCACTATAAGGATTAAAGAAAATCTTAGGACTATTACGCTTATTATATTGGTCAATAGCCTGTTTTAAATACTCTTCATTATTATATTGTAGTGTTTTTGAGGTCAAGTAACTTATAGAGATAAGTATTGCACCACTGTAGAGTAGACTATCTCTATTAGCGAAACCTTCAGCTTTATTAGTTTGTAAGAGCCCAGAAAGAATGAAAAGGGAGCCCACAGTACTTGCAGCAGCGCTCCAAGTACTTGGTTTGTTTTCTTCTTGATATTTATCTAATAATTCTCTCGAAATTGGATCTTTATCTAGGTAGTAGCGAAGACCTTCCCCTTTTTTACTAGAACCAGCATCTACTAAAATCTCTTGATAGTTAATGACAGCAACCCTTGAGCACGTTTCATTTGCAAATAGGTGATTTGAATTAAAAATCACTTGAGTAAAAAAGGCGAAAATTAATAATAATTTCATCCCATTATTTTAATTAATTAAATGGAATCATCATAGGAAAAAAAATCTTCTTGTCGCAGCTAGTTGAAATCTCAATTATAATAAAGAGATAAGGTAGAAAATGGATATTGTAAAAACAGGAATAGGTCTAACTAAAACGATTAGAAACGTTGCACGTTTTAGGGAGATTATTACCGTTTTTTGGAAGAATGGATTTGATGAGTTTATTCAGAAAACAAATCTCCATTCAAAAGTGCCAGGATTTGTCTTACCAACGAAGAGGTTTCAAGAAAATTCATATAAAGCAGGTGAAACTTTCTGGGCCAGCCTTGGATTTCGATTAAGATTATCTTTCGAAGAGTTAGGTGCTGGGTTTATTAAAGTCGGCCAATTACTTGCGACTAGAGAAGATATCCTGCATCAGGATCTCATTAAAGAATTAAAAAAATTACAAAATAAAGTTAAACCTATTAGTTTTGAAGTTGCGAAAAAAGAAATAGAAAAGTCTCTTGGTAAAAAGCTAGAAGATGTTTTTGAATACGTAGATGAAAATCCTCTCGGTGTGGCCTCAATTGGAATTGCCTACCAAGGGAAACTTAAATCAGGTGAAGAGGTAGTTCTCAAAGTGAGAAGACCAGAAATTGAAGAGACGCTTGATAATGATTTTGAGATCATTTCATTTCTTGTAAGCCAAGCTGAAAGAGTCTCAGATGAAGTTAGATACTTAGGAATTAAAAGAGCGATTGATGATTTCTTTGGAAGTATCCAGTTAGAATTAAACTTTTTGATTGAAGCTAAGAACTGTGAAACTTTAAGAAATAATTTAAAAGAAATCGATAAAGAAGGTCTCTTTGTAATTCCTAAAATTTATAATGAGTATAATTCACAGTCTTTAATGGTTATGGAGAAATTAAATGGAGTACCATTTAACTCTATCCCCAATATAATTCAAGAGCATCCTGAAATTGAAAAAAAGCTTCACAGTGCAGTTAAGATGTTTGTCAGAACTATTTTAGGAGATGGTTTTTTTCATGCAGATCTACATGGTGGCAATTTCTTTTTAATGGATGATAAAAGAATTGGTTTAATTGACTTTGGACTCATGGGTAATCTGAGTCGTAAAAATAGAACTAATTTAGTAGCAATCCTATATGCTTTATTCACCAGCAATTATGAAAATTTAGTATATGAATTTTTAGATGTTGCAGATTATGAAGTTATACCAGACCATGAAGAGTTACAAAAAGATATAAGAGATGCCTTGGCTCCCTTCTTAGGTCTTAGTGTGCAAGATATGGATGTTACAGCACTGGTTCACTCCATCGTTACAACACTGAGTAAACATCAGATCTACTTACCACGAGAATGGTTTATTATATTCAGAGCACTGATGACTCTTGATGGAGTAGGAAAGAGCATCGGTCTTGATATAAATATATTTGAAGTACTTGATGGAGAGCTTGAAGAGGTAATGAAAGAGTTACTTTCAAAAGAGGCCTTACTCGAGGATGCTGTTTGGATAGGTAGAGATACTATCAACTCACTTAGAGTTGTTCCTAGGCATATTAAGTGGATGCTTAAAGAGTTTGCAAAAAGAAAGTATACCTTTGATATTAGAATTCAAGGTATTCAAAGAGATATACGTTTAATTTCAAAAAGTATCTATTTCTTAGGACTAATGGTCCTTTCATCTGTCCTTGCATTTAGTGGAGTCTTTTTATTAAAAGATGTGAACTATGATAGCATTGATACAATCCCTGTTGTTGTCTGGATTTTCTGGGGACTTGCAACATTAACCGTTTTTCGTGCAAGTGCATTTATAAGAAAGCGCTAAATACTATCTAAACCTGATATATAAAGATAAGGAAGCCCTTCTAATTCTTCAAAACGAGAAGGACCAAACACACCTGTTAAAAACTCATCAATATTTTGTTTAAAAGTCTGGTTATTAAATTTAAAAGCGACTTCAAAATTATCCATATTCTCAACTTCAATAGAGTTATTAGTAATTGATTTTATAAATTGTTTAAAACTAACAATATTATTTACTCTTAAAAGTGCGGCGTACTGATGAGTCGGTGCAAGACCATTTAGGAGAGTTGGCGTCCAAAGGTAGCCAAAGTTTAGCATTTCTTTTTCTGGTCGATGATACTCATGAATAATCGTTTGTAGGTCTTGACCTTTATTTATAAAGAAATAGTTTATGGCCTTTCCATTTTCTTTTTTTAAGTAAAGATCTGTGCTGGTTATTTTTTTTATGTTTTGCCAGTCTTCTGGAGTTCTTTCAAATCTAATTTCTTGGCCATTGTTATAGAGAACTTGTAGCTCGGAGATAATCTCGTCAGTAAGTTCACTTCTTTCATATTCACTTTGGCAATTAGCTTGTTCATACTGAAACTGTTGAATGCATGGATAAAAATTAAACTTCTTATAATAATCCGTTTTATCAGACCATAGTAAATAAAAACTAATATCTTTATTCTCACAAACCTTATCTAGTAATAACTTTGAATAACCTTTTCCTTGGTGGGTGCTTTTGATAACAACACCACCAATAAGTCCTATGGTGTAACTTGTATTGCCTATTTCTATTTCTTTTAATAAGAGCCCTGTATGTCCTACGACTTCATCATTATCTAAAAGTATATAAAGATTATGAAAGTTACTTTCTTGCATAAGTGGAGCAAAGTCAGTTTTAAAACTAAACTCACTTGAATAACCGAATTCTTTCTCAATTAAGCTAAGGGTGTCAGTAAATTTGGCAGGCTCTGTAGATAAAGTTGTCACTTTAAGCATATTTTCTCTTTTGTAATGTCTAAATCTTAACTATTAATTTTGAGATGGGCAAATAATTCCTTGGTTTAAGTGGTTGAAATTACTATTGTTTTTGCGAGAAAGGGAGAAAAATACCTCCTGTAAAATAATTTTACATTTTTCTTAAAGAGAAATTCTCAGCGGTCGATAAAGGTTGTGATGAATGATTCATCTCTGTTAACACGGATGTTAACAGAACCCTAAATCAAGGAGGATTGAAATGGGTTTAAGAATTAACACTAATGTTTCTTCTTTAAATGCACAAAGAAACTTAGGTAAGACTAGGATCGGAATGCAGAAAACACTAGAGCAACTATCTAGTGGTCAAAGAATCAACAGAGCTGGTGACGATGCTGCCGGTCTCGCAATCTCAGAAAACTTAAAAGCACAAATCAGAGGTCTTGGACAAGCTGAAAGAAATGCTCAAGATGGTATTTCATTAGTTCAAATTGCTGAAGGTGGTTTAAGTGAAGTTTCAAACATTTTAATTAGACTTAGAGAACTTGCAGTACAAGCTGCTTCGGACACTATTGGTGCTACTGAAAGAAAGTTCCTTAATGTTGAGTTCGAGCAATTAACTTCAGAAGTTGATCGTATCGCAAACTCTACAGAATTTAACCGTGTTCCATTATTAAATGGTACAGGTGCGGTTTTTGATATCCAAATTGGTACAAGAAATGATCCTTTAAGTGACAGACTAACGTTCGACGCATCAAGTGCTGATGTTAACGTTGCTGCGTTAGGATTAAACCTTGCTTCTGTTGCAGATAAAATCTCTGCTCAGAACTCATTAGGTGCTATTGATCAAGCAATTGTTTCTGTTTCAGGAATTAGAGCTGACTTTGGTGCTTTACAGAACAGACTACAGTCGACAGTTAATAACATTCAAATTTCTGTTGAGAATTTAAGTGCTGCGAATTCACGTGTTAGAGACACTGATATCGCTAAAGCAACTGCAGAGTTAACTAAGAACAATATTCTGATGCAAGCGGGTACAAGTGTACTAGCTCAGGCGAATCAGTCTACTACTAGTGCTCTTCAGCTTATTCAATCAGCATCGGGCTAATAGTTACCCCTAGTGCTAGCTAAGTCCCTGTTGAGGGACCTGATGTAAAAAATCCTGCAACCGTTGAATGAAAATTTGACGAAAACGTAGAGTGTGTCGTTAGCGCAGTAGTGTGCGCAAAGTTGGGAGAGTGATCAAACAACTTATTATTAACAATTTAGAGCAGTAGGCTCGATTTTAACAGGAGGTTTAACATGTATAACGACGGAGCATAATCATGGGATTAAGAATAAATACTAATGTGATGAGCTTAGGAGCTCAAAGAGCATTACAAAAAAATAATAGAAACTTAAATAATAACTTAAGAAAGTTATCAAGCGGTGAAAGAATTACTAGAGCCGCTGATGATGCTGCTGGTTTGGCGATCAGTGAAAAATTAAAGTCGTCAATCAGAAGTATTAGGCAAGCAAAAAGGAATGCGGATGATGGAGTTAGTCTTATTCAAACAGCCGAAGGTGGTTTGTCTGAAGTCTCAAACATTATCATCAGACTTAGAGAGCTTGCCATTCAAGCAGCATCAGATACTGTTGGGAACACAGAGAGAGGATTCTCAGATATTGAATTCCAACAACTCAAAGAAGAGATTCAACGAATCTCAAAGAGTGCAGAGTTCAATGGAAAGAAACTTCTTGATGGAACAAGCGGTATCATGGACATACAAGTTGGGATTCAGAACAATCCATTCAATGACCGACTTACGTATGATGGTACAGAGCT